>NZ_JBEZEV010000028.1:0-70047 GCF_040649055.1 Micromonospora sp. NPDC049060 | reverse complement strand
AGCGTTCGTCCTGAGCCAGGATCAAACTCTCCAACAAAAACTTGTTGAAAAACTGTCCCGACAACAAAAAGTGTTGCCAAAGGAATCCAAGACCAGCCAAACCGAAGCCTGACCAGTCCGGGGTATAAATCATAATTGGCACTGGCTTATCAAGCACCCTGTTGAGTTCTCAAAGAACAACCACACACCGCCCAGAAACCCCACACCGTGGAGCGCCCGACCCGGGGCATTTCGTTCACCATGTCCGCCGCTCTCGCGCCGGGCACTTTTACTACGTTACCTCACCGTCTTCGCCGTGTCAAACCGTTTGTCCCGGTCTGTCGTGCTTCGTACGGGTTGGCTCCGACGAGCGCACGCAGCAGCGAACCGCCGCGTTGATCATCGGATTTGGCAGACCGGCCGCTCTGCGGTTTCCCGCGAGCTCGCCCGGTTCCCTGCCGGCCGTGAACCTTACCCGGTCGGCTCCGCTGCGCCAAATCCGCCTCGCGGCAGATCCGGTGAGCCCCGCCCGGGGCCGCGTCGTCCAGGATTCGATCCCGTCCGACCCGGGCCAGTTCGATTCGGCGCTCAGGACTTTCGCCCTGTTTGCCCCGTTCCGCGCTGGCAGAGAGAAAGTTACGCGTCTGCGGGTTTGAACGTCAAATCCGGGGGTGGCGTCCCCGGTCACATCATTTCCCGCTCGCTATATCGCCTGCTCAGCGCCGGTGCGGCGCTTGTCCCTCCGCGACCAGGGCACCTTGCCGCGCTTCGCCCTCCAGCCAAGGCACCACCGTCACGGGCAGCGCCGCCGCCTTCCGAAGCCCGTACCCGCCTCAGTCACGCTCATCTGCACGTACCTACCGCTTGGATGCCGGCGGAGGTGTCAGCGCGCCAGGAACCGCAGGCATCCCCCACGACCCTTGAGCGGCCTGGGGCAGTGAATGTGGCGCGGCGTGCCGCGGAACTCTGGTGTGCGGTGGAGCAGCCCGGTGGCAGTGGACCTCGGGGGCCCGGTGGAGCAGCAGCAGTAGTGGACCTCGGGTGCACTAGGGAGCAGCCCGGTGACGGTGGAGCGTCCGTCACGGTGCCTGACGGTCGGTGCGCCGGCCAGCCGCCCGCCAGGCTCGGACGCCAAGCACACCGACGGTGGTGCCGATGATCAGTGACGCCGCGATCAGCAGGGCGTGGATCCAGAGGAAGCCGGTGGCCGGGAACTCCCCGACCCTGCCGGTGGACCAGGCCCGCGGGTCCTTCCAGATGGCGACGGCGAACCTCGGCCAGATCACCCAGGTCCAGATTCCGACCCCGGTGAGGAAGAGCGCCCAGCCACGCGACAGCACCATGGCTGCCGAGTATGCCAGCGCGACCTGGCGGGCCAACGATCGAGACGCAGGTCAGGGGACCTGCCGCCGCTGAGGACCTGCCGCCGCCGGCGCCGGGTCGTGCGCTCAAGCCGGGAGCGCGGCGAGCGGGGTGCAGCGCTTCCGTACGCCGTGCGGCTTGACGGGCAGCGCCTCGGCGGCCCGGAGCTGGTGCGAGCCACAGCCGAACTGGCGAACCGTCCCTCGGCCGAATCCCCGTGCACGTGGCTCTCCCAGAAGTCGAAGAGAGGACGGTGAGCAGTAGGCGATTCCTTGTGCCATTCCGAAACTGCGGCGGGCGGTTCGGACGGGTCCCCGGAAATGGGAGGCCCGCATGACGCGGGCCTCCCGAAGATGCCGTCAGAAGCAGGTGCCGATGCCGCCGATCGCGGGGTTCGCCCGGTCGTGGTAATGGATCGTGCCGCTCGGGTCCGCCATGAAACCACCCCAGATGATGCAACCGCCCCTGACGTACGTCCGGACGGGCCCGGCCGCCCAGAGCTTGTCGCCGTCGTCGGTCTGGGTGGGCAGGTACTGGGCGGCGAGGTAGACCTGGGTGCGGCTCAGCGCCCCCACGTAGGCGGACTTGACGGTGACCGTGCAGCCGTAGCCGACCATCGGGTTGTGCAGCAGGTACACGGTGCCGAGCCGGACGCCCGTCTCCGCGTGGCGGATCGGATCCTGGTCCAGGACCGTGTATCCGAGCCCGCAGAGCGACTGCGGCGTGACCGGGTTGACGACCGCCGCCTGCGCGGCGGCGCCGGCCCCGGCGACGAGCCCGAGCGCGACAGCGAGCACGACCCCGAGCCGACGAATGGTGCGGTACATCCGCGTCCCCCTTTTTCCTCTGCGACAGATGCGTCACCAGAATGGGCGGCCGGGTTGACCGAACGAATGTGCCGACTGGACACTCCGCATCCCCGGCCAATGTGCGCGGCCCATTTCCCGTCGCCGCCACCTGCGGCACAGCCGTGTCATTCATCGATGGTCGGCGAATATGACGTACTTCGCACCGAGAAATTTCAGTGAACCGAAAATTGCCGTGTTGTTTCCCGGAGGCGCAGGCGGGGCACTGACTTCCGGGACCGGCGCAGACCGTCATCGGAGGTGACCCGTGCAGCCGTCGACGTTCAATCCCTGGACCTGGCGCGACCCGTCCGCCCTCGCCGGCGGGTACTCCGGAGCCAACCCCGACTCCGCCCCGCCGGACGGGCCGGAGCCCGGCGGCGACGGACCCGACGCCCCCGGCCCCGGCACCCCGCTCGACCTGGTCGGCTACCGGGTGGAGGCCACCGACGGGCGGATCGGCTCCGTCGACGAGGCCAGCGACGACACCGACGCCCGCTGGCTGGTGGTGGACACCGGACCGTGGATCTTCGGCCGCAAGGTCCTGCTGCCGGCCGGCACGGTGACGCGGGTGGACCACCTGGACCGCACGGTGCACGTGGACCGCACGCGCGAGCAGGTCAAGGAGTCACCGGCCTTCGACCCGGACGCCTACGGCGAGCCCGGCTACCGGGACCGGATCGGCGACTACTACCGGGACAGCTACCGGCAGGGCTGAGCGGGCAGGGCCGGACCCGCTACCGTGGGGGAATGGTCCGGCCGATCAGCTACGCGCCGGAGGCCGTCGACCTGGTCGACGGCCTCCCGCTCGGTGTCGTGACCACCTCTCCGACCCGCTCCGACGACGGCCGCGAGCGGATGATCGACGTACTTCGTGCCGGTGGACTGCGGTTCCGCGACGGCGCGCGATGGCGTTCGGCTCACTGAGCCGACCCTGACCGACCCGGGATGACATCCCCGGTCGACGCGCGCCCGCGCACACACTCGTCCACCAGGCACGAAAGGCGTACCACCATGTCCGTTGCACGGATGCTCACCGGGGACCGTCCCACCGGGCGGCTGCACCTCGGCCACTACGTCGGCAGCATCGCCAACCGGGTGCGGCTGCACCAGCGCTACGAGAGCTTCTTCATCATCGCCGACCTGCACATGCTGACCACGCGGAACACCCGCGAGGACATCGAGCGGGTCGCGGGCAACGCCCGGGAGATGGTCACCGACATCCTGGCCGCCGGCGTCGACCCGCGGCGTGCCACCTTCTACCTCCAGTCGGCCATCCCGGAGGTCGGCGACCTGAACACCCTCTTCCAGAACCTGGTCACGGTGCCCCGGCTGGAACGCGTGCCCTCGCTCAAGGACATGGCCCGCGACGCCGGCAAGGAGGAGATGCCCTACGGCCTGCTCGGATACCCGGTGCTCCAGGCCGCCGACATCCTCTGCGTGAAGGGGCAGGTCGTCCCGGTCGGCAAGGACAACGCGGCGCACGTGGAGGTGACGCGGGAGATCGCCCGGCGCTTCAACCACCTATACGGGGAGGTGTTCCCCGTGCCGGAGACGATCGCATCGGAGACGCCCACCCTGGTCGGCACGGACGGCCGGGCGAAGATGAGCAAGAGCCTGGGCAACGCGATCGCGCTCTCCGCCGATCCGGCGACGGTGCGCCGGGCGGTGATGGGCATGTACACCGACCCGAACCGGGTCCGCGCCGACGTGCCCGGCACCGTCGAGGGGAACCCGGTCTTCGCGTACCACGACGTCTTCAACCCCGATCGGGCGCAGGTCGACGACCTCAAGGAGCGCTACCGGGCCGGTCGGGTCGGCGACGTGGAGGTGAAGGAGAAGCTGGCCGTCGCGCTCGACCGGTTCCTGGACCCGATCCGGGAGCGCCGGGCCCGGATCGAGGCCGAGCCCGGGCTGGTCGATCAGTTGATCTTCGAGGGCACGGAACGGACCCGCCACGAGGTGCGGCAGACACTCGTCGAGGTCCGCCGGGCGATGGGGCTGACGAGCGCGTACACGCAGGTGCGCCGCCGGGCCGAGCGGCACCGCAAGGCCACGGCCACGCCGGCCTGAGCGGTCGTACGACCGGCGACCGGCCCGGGACGGGGAATGGGCTCCGGCACCGGGCCGGTTCGTGCGGAGCGGTCGCAGCGGGACGAATGAGTGGCTCCACGGGTCGGGGCAGTCCAGCAAGGACGCGCTGACCGGCATCGACCTGCCCGGCCTCTCCGCCGATGCGCTCGCCGTCGAGTCGTGGTGGGGCGACCGGCCGCTGCGGCTGTGGGTGGCCTGCCGGCTCTACGACTACTGCCACCTGCGTCCGCTACGCGGCCCGGGCGTACGCCCCTGGGTGCTGGCCGGCGAGCAGCGCGGCCGGGGCCCGGACAACGAACCGCTGGTGCGGTGCCGCCGGCCGGTCGCGTGGGTGTCGGAGCGGGCGCTGCGGGAGGCGGACCGGGTCGTCGAGGCGCAGGCGTCGACGGAGTGGGGACCGCTGCACCGGGCCGACTGATCCGCCCCGCGACCAGGTCGGCCTCCCCCACCGCCCCCGAGGGCCTGGCGGCCCGGGGGCGCGGGTCGCTAGGTTTCAGCTTCGGGTATCTCACTGTCGTCGATCGGGGGAAGTCGGCCGCGTGTCGCACATCGAGAAGATCACCGGGGAACTGCGCGCCTTGACCACCGGCGTCGACAGGGCGCAGGCGCTGGCGGCCGCCGCCGACAACCAGGCGCAGGAGGTTGCCCTGCGCGCCGCCGGCGCCGGCTTCGCCGCCGTGGCGGCGGGCGTGATCCGGGTACGCGACGGCATCTCGGCCGTCCGGGGCAGCCTGGGCAGCCTCGCGACCACCATCGGCGAGGCCACGAAGGCCACCGCGGCCGTCCCGCAGGAGGCCAGCCCGCACGAGACGATCACCGGCCTGACACCGGTGCACAACGCGTGCGACGGCATCCGCGACACCGCCGCCGCCACCATCGCGCAGGTCCGCGAGACACGACAACTCGTCACCACCGTCCTGCACGGCGGCCAACCCGGCCCTCTCGTGCAGTCCCTGGAGAGCATCACGCAGGTCCTGAGCCTGGTCGCCCAACGCACCGCCAGCGCCCGGCAGGCGGTCGAGACGGCGATCGCCGAGGCCCGACAGCTGGGGTCGGCGGGAAACTGACCGGGGCTGGCGGCAGCACACCGTCCAGCCCTACCTCGACCACCGACGCCGGCACCGCCGGCCGCCACCCTGGGCACGAGGATCCCATCCACGACCCGGCCCACGACTCCGCGCCGTGGACCAGACCCGCCACCGGCACTGCCGGCGGCACACCGACCGGACCACGCACCCGAATCCCGGCCAATGAGAGACCGGCCGAACGCCGCAGCCTGGAACTGGAGAACGACGCCGCCGACACGGTCGCCAGCAGTGGCTATCGGGTGCACCAGAACCCCACGAAACAGGAGATCGCGACGGCCAAGCTGAATGCCGGCGACGTCGTCGACGAAAAGAGGTCGCCGGATTACCTGATCGAAGGGCTCGTCTTCGATTGCTACGCTCCCACTTCCTCCGCGGCACCACGCTCCATCTCAAGTGCGGTGAGCAGGAAGGTCGGGCGGCGGCAGAGCCACGGGTAGTACTGAACCTCCAGGACTGGCGGGGAGATCCCGCCGCCCTGCAAAAGCAGTTCGACGACTGGCCGGTACCGGGGCTGAAGGAGTTGGTGGCCGTCACACGGAACGGCCAGATCGTCCAGATCGTCCGGCGGGACTGAGGAAGGTCGAACGCATGTCCATCACCTATCGACTGACGCTCGCGGGCGACGTCCCGCTGGACCGGATGGCGTCGCTGGTCGCCCCCGAGGCGGCCGAGACCACGACGCACTCCGGCACCCGGATGCTCAGCGCCGACCTGAACGAGGAGTGCGGCTACGCCGTCAGCATCGTCGCCGGCAGCCGGGGCTACTACGGGGCCGAGGACGACGGCGGCGTCCCGTGGGAGTGGGAACCGGCAACCTACGTCGACATCGACTTCCACATGCGGAAGGACACGCTGGGGGAGAAGGGCAGGCCGCACATGCTGCGGACCGTGGGCCGGGTGCTGGCCGACCGGCCCGAGGACGCGGCGCTGGTGCTCAACGACAACTGGTTGCTGCTGACCCGGTTCGACGGCGTGATCCGCCGGCACAACGAGGCCGACTGGTACGACGAGGCGTACGACAGCTTCCTGCCCCGCTGACCCGCGGATCGCGACGGCCGTTTCGGGTCCCCCTGGCGCCGGCGCGGCCGTCCTACCATCGGATCGTGGCGAACTTCGATGTCCCGGCAGCGGTCGCGACGATCTGGCAGCGGCAGGCTGCCTGGTCACGGGCGTCCGGCGAGGCCAAGCGTGCGATCACCCGTGCGCGATTGACCATCGCCGCGCTCACCGTGGGGGCCGCCGTGTGCGGCACCCTCGCCAACCAGCTCGGGCACGCCCACCCCGGTGTGGGGCGGGCGCTCGCGATCGTCGCGGCGGCGGCGCTGCTCGTGGTGCCGCTGGCGGCCCGGTGGTCCTCCCGGGAGGCGGTGCACGCGTGGACCCGGCTCCGTTCGGTCTCCGAGGCGCTGAAGGCGGACACCTACCGCTACCTCGCCGGGGTCGCCCCGTTCGGCGGCGCGGACCGGGACGCCGTCCTGCTCGGCCGCTTCGACGCGCTCATGGACGACGCCGGCGACCTGGTCGGCCGCACCCTGGACGCGCCGCCGGCCGACCGTCCGCTGCCAGCCGTCTCGGACGTGGCCACGTACGTGACGGAGCGGTTGCAGCGACAGGTCGACGGCTACTACCTGCCGGCGGCCCGCCGGATGGCCCGCGCCGCGCGGCGGGTCCGGTACGCGGCGACGGGGCTCACGATCGCCGCCGCCCTGGTCTCCGCGACGGTCGGGGTGCTCGGCGACAACCTCGGCCTCACCGCCTGGATCGGTGTCGCGGCGGCCGTGACCACGGCGCTGGTCGGCTACGGCTCAGCCCAGCAGTACGAGCACCACCAGATCGAGTACGCCCGCACCGCCGACCAGCTGACCCGGCTGCGCACGGCCCGCGAGGCCGGGCTGGGCTGGGCCGACGACGACGCGTTCGTCGCCGAGGCGGAGCGCATCGTGTCGCTGTCCAACGAGGGCTGGATGGCGAAGATGATCGAGCAGGATGGCGCTGCGCAGCCGTGACATCACAGGTTGTGCCATATAGCATCGTCGATAGTCGTCGTTGACCGTCGTCGTGGGCGGTCGTCCGTCCACTCCCGACTCCAAATGGGGGAACCGACGTGGATCGCACCGCACGCCAGCCCGATCCGACCGCGCCGCCACTGGACGACCTCCGGCGTACCCCGCTCGGCCGGATCTCCCTCGACCGGGCCCGGTCCGTCACGCGCGTGGCCGGCCGGAGGGAGGATCGCCCGGCGCGTGTCGACGTCGCAGCGTTCAGCTCTGCGATCTGAGCCGGACGGGCAGCCGACCGGGCACGTCGCCCCGCTGACGCAGTACGTGCTGAAGCTGGTCAGCCGCTGCGACCTCGCCTGCGACCACTGCTACGTCTACGAGCACCCCGACCAGTCCTGGCGGCGCCAGCCCCGGGTGATGGCTCCCGCCACGGTGACGGCCGTCGCGGAGCGGATCGCGGAGCACGCGGCGGCGCACCGGCTCGGCGTCGTACGGGTGGTCCTGCACGGCGGTGAGCCCCTGCTCGCCGGTGCCGCCCGGCTCGACTCCACCGCCGCCACCCTGCGGCGCGTCATCGGCCCGGTGGCCCGGCTCGACCTGCGGATGCAGACCAACGGGGTGCTGCTCACCCCGGCGACCTGCGACGTGCTGGTCGCCCACGACGTGAAGGTGGGGATCTCGCTCGACGGCGACCGGGCCGCCAACGACCGGCACCGCCGCCACGCCAACGGGTCGAGCAGCCACCGCCAGGTGCTGCGGGCGCTGTCGCTGCTGCGCAGCCCCGCGTACCGCAGCAGCTACGCGGGCATCCTCTGCACCGTCGACCTCGTCAACGACCCGATCCGGGTGTACGAGGCGCTGCTGGCCGAGGAGCCGCCGCACGTCGACTTCCTGCTGCCGCACGCCAACTGGGACAACCCGCCCGCCCGGCCCGGCGGCCTCGCCACCCCGTACGCCGACTGGCTGCTGGCCGTCCACCGGCGCTGGCTGGCCGACGGGCGTCCGGTGCCGATCCGCCTGCTGGAGTCCCTGCTCTCCACCGCGTCCGGGCACGGCAGCCGCAGCGAGGCGGTCGGGCTCGGCCCGGCCGACCTGGTCGTCGTCGAGACCGACGGCACCTTCGAGCAGGTCGACTCGCTCAAGTCCGCCTTCGACGGCGCCGCGGCCACCGGCCTGGACGTCTTCCGCCACCGGGTGGACGACGCCGCGGCCCACCCGGCGATCGCCGTACGGCAGACCGGTCTCGACGGTCTCTGCGCGACCTGCCGCGCGTGCCCGGTGGTCGGGCACTGCGGCGGCGGGCTCTACGCCCACCGGTACCGCGCCGGGAATGGCTTCGACAACCCGTCCGTCTACTGCCCCGACCTGCTGGAACTCGTCCGGGTGGTGACGGCGGCGCCGGTCGCCGACGAACCCGCCCGGCCCACCGACTCGCTCCACCCGCGCGTCCTTGACGACCTGGCGACCGGCGCGGGCACGGCGGGCTCGGCCGCGCAGCTCGCCGCCGTCCACCTGGCGCTGGTGCGCGCCCTGCTGGTCGCGCTCAGCGAGCGGGCCGCGGGCGACCCGGTGGCGGCCGACGGGTGGCGGCTGCTGGTCCACCTGGACGACGCGCACCCCGACGCCGTCCGCGCCGTGCTGGCCCACCCCTTCGTGCGCCGCTGGGCCCGGCGCTGCCGGGACGGGACGGCCGAGTTGTCCTACCTGGCCTGCGTGGCGGCGGCCGCCGCCGTCCGCGCCGGGGTCCGGGCCGACCTGCCCGTCCCGGTGCGCGACGGGGTGGTCAGCCTGCCGACGCTCGGCGCGCTCGCGGTCGGTGCCGAGCGGGGCGTCGTCAGGCTCGTCGTCGACGACGGCGACGTCCGGCTCGTCGGCCGGCGGATCGCCGTCCTCCCGGGCCACGACGGCGACCCGGCCCGGGAGGACGGACCGGACGGCTGGCTGCCGCTGCGTGCCGTCCGGCTGGGCGGGAACCGGCTGCTGTTGGAGGACACCGATCCGCACCGGGACGGCTACGACCTGCCGGTCGAGCCGCGGCTGTCCGGCGCCGCCGCGCTGGGGTGGACGCGGCGGCTGGAGGGGGCGGTGCGGCGGATCGACGCCGAGGCCACCAGCTACGCGGCAGGCGTACGCACCCTGCTGCGGGCCGTCGTGCCGCTGCGCGCGGAGCCGACCGGCCGGTTCCGCAGCGCCGCCGCCGGCGCCGCCTTCGGCGCGGTGGCCGTCACGGCCGTACCCGACGACGCCACCCTCGCCGTGCTGCTGGTGCACGAGGTGCAGCACCTCAAGCTCAGCGCGGTGCTGGACGTCTGCGACCTGTTCGACCGCGACGACACCCGGACGCTGCGCGTGCCGTGGCGGAACGACCCGCGCCCGGTGGAGGGCGTGCTGCACGGCGTCTACGCCCATCTGGCGGTCGCCGACGTGTGGCGCCACCGCCCCGGGCCAGCCGCCGGGGGCCACTTCCGCCGCTACCGGGACTGGACCGACGGGGCCGTCGACGCCCTGCTCGACCTCGGCGTCCTGACCGCCGCCGGCGAGCGGTTCGTCGGAGGGATGCGCGCCACGGTGGACACATGGCCGTGACCGCCGGCCCGCTCCGGCGGGCCACGCTGACGGCGGACCTGCGCGCGCTGGGACTGCGGCCGGGGTCCACCGTGCTGGTGCACTGCGCCCTGTCCCGCGTCGGCCGGGTGGCGGGCGGCCCCGCCACGCTGCTGGCCGCCCTGCGGGACGTGCTGGGCGGGTCGGGCACGGTGGTCGTACCGGCGCAGACAGCCGGCAACTCCACCACCTCGCGGGCGTTCCGGGCGGCGACCGCCGGCATGGGCGCCGCCGGGATCGCGGCGGCGGAGGCGGCCATCGTGCCGTTCGACCCGGAGCGCAGCCCCGCCGAGGGCATGGGGATCTTCGCCGAGCACGTACGCCGGCAGCCGGGGGCGTCCCGGAGCCGCCACCCGCAGACCTCCTTCGCCGCCCTCGGCCCCGACGCGGCCCGGCTGACCGCCGTCCACGACCTCGACTGCCACCTCGGCGAGCGCTCGCCCCTCGGCGCGCTCCACGCCGCCGACGCCGTGGTGCTGCTGCTCGGCGTCGACTGGTCGGTCTGCACGGCGTTCCACCTGGCCGAGTACCGGCTGCGCCGGCCGCCGGCCGACCGGGCGTACCGGTGCTACGTGCGCGACGCCGCCGGGCGGCGGGTCCGGCGCGACTTCCGGGCCCCGGACCTGCACGACTCCGACTTCCCGCTGATCGGCCGGGCCCTGACGGACGCCGAGCCGGTGCGTACCGGGCGGGTCGGCGGCGCCGACGCCCGGCTCGTGGGTCTCCGGGTGGCCGTCGACTTCGCCCGGGGGTGGATGGATGAGCACCGGCGGTGACGAGCGGGGCAGCGGAGCGTTGGCCACGGTCGATACTGTGGACGGTCGGGAGTCGCCGCACCGGTCGGGAGCCTCAGTTGACAGAGGGCACGTTCTGGGAGGACGAGAGCGCCCCCGTGTTCTTTCTCAGCTACGCCCACAAGAAGAACCAGGTCGCGGCGCCCCGGGACACCAACCAGAAGGTCTTCCAGCTCTTCGTCGACCTCTCCGACCATGTCGTCGAGCTGCTCGGCCTCGGCCCGGGGCGCACGGCCGGATTCATGGACCGGATGCTCGACGGCGGGCAGGTATGGACCGACGACCTGGCCTTCGCCGCGGGGCACTGCCAGGTCTTCATCCCGTTGATCTCCACTCACTACCTCAACAGCGACTGGTGTGCCCGCGAGTGGGACGCGTTCACCCGCCGGCCGATACTGACCCGGCCGGGTGCCGAGCCGTCGGCGGGGGAGACGCCGGTCATCCCGATCAACTGGTCCCTGGTGGAGCGTCGCCGGCTGCCGGCGGCCGTGTCGCGGAGGCAGATGTTCACCCCCACCCGGCTGCCCCCGGAGATCGCTCCGCAATACCACGAAGAGGGCATCTACGGTCTACTGAGCCTCGGCGACACCGGCAAGGCCGCCTACGACGCGGTGGTCTGGCGGCTGGCGCAGCGGGTCGCCCGGGCCTATCGGACGCACTGGGTGCAGGCACAGGTCCCGACCGACGTGCGGCAGTTGCGCACCACGTTCGAGGAGGGCGGACATGACGTGGTCTGACCCCGTTCCGCCCCGGGGCGCATCCCGCCGGGAGACCTACTTCTTCCTGAGCTACGCCCACTCGGTGCCGCTGTCGGCCGGTGTCCGGCCGGACACCGACTACTGGGTCAACCGGTTCTTCAACGACCTGGCCACCGCCGTCCGGCACGCTGCCACGAGGAGCGGCGACCTCGACGCCGGCTTCTTCGACGGCCAGGTCAACCCGGGAGCCGACCTCAGGCAGACGCTCACCGACGCGCTCAGCCTCGCGCACGTCTTCGTGCCGCTGCACTCACCGAACTACTTCCGCAACGCGTGGGCGCTGGGCGAACGCGAGTCGTTTCGCAGCCGACTCACCCGGCTCACCCCGGCGCAGGCCGAACGGCACCTGGTGCCGGTGCTGTGGCTGCCGCTGCCGTCCTGGGGCGAGCGGCCGGAGACGACCCGGGCCCTCGACCTGGTTCCGGACGCCGGCGACCGGGCCGACTACGCCGAGAACGGCCTGCGCGCCCTCTGCAAGCTCAGCGCCTACCACGACCTCTACCGGAGGGTCCTCGAGGCGCTGGCGAAGCAGATCGTCACGGTGACCGAGACGCAGCCGCTGGCCCGGTCCCGGGCGACGGCGCTGTCCAGCCACCCGGTGCCTGACAGCGTCGGCCCGGCGCTGGTGGTCACCACCCTCACCGACCACGCACGGTGGCGGCCCTACGCGGGGCAGCACGAGCTGGCCGTGGCCGACCACGTCGCCGCGACCGCCGAGCGGCTCGGCCTGCCCACCCGGGTCGTCGACCTGGCGGCGGCCCGGGCCCTGGCGCCGCGGAGCCCCACCGTCGTGCTGGTGGACGCCGCGACCGGTGCCGCCGCCATCAGTTCGGCGCTGGACGACCTGCCCCGCTGGGTCGTCCCGCTGGTCATCGCCGCCGGTCACGAGCGTGGCGCGACGGCACCCGAGTCGGTTTCCGAAGCGTTGCAGGCCGCCGGGTTCCCCCGGGTCATGCCGGTACGCGCGATCGACGAGTTCGAGCGCTGCACCCCGCTGCTGGTGACCGAGGCCCGCAAGCAGTTCCTCCGGTACGGTCCGGTCGACCCGCCGGACGGCCCGGTCACCCCGAGACCGAGCCTGCGCCCGGCGCGGCCCTTCGACGGGCCGCCCGGGTCCGGCGCGAGCCTGCCGCCGGTGCGGCCGTTCGACACGACGCGAGGGAAGGACGAGCGATGACGCCATCGCGCGAAGGGCAGGTCATCACCTTCTACTCCTACAAGGGCGGTACGGGCCGCACGATGGCGCTGGCCAACACCGCCTGGATCCTCGCCGCGAACGGTCAGCGGGTGCTCGTCGCCGACTGGGACCTGGAGTCTCCCGGCCTGCACCGGTTCTACGCCCCGTTCCTCGACCCGGAGCAGGTCGCCACCACCGGCGGCGTCATGGACCTGATCCTGGACTACGAGTGGGAGAACGCCCGCCGGCGCGAGGAGACCGGCGCCGACCCCCGGCCCGGCGACTGGCACCGGGAGTACGCGCGCGTCCACCGGTACGCGTTCTCGGTGAGCTGGGAGTTCCCCGGCGGCGGCAGCCTCGACCTGCTCCTGGCCGGCCGACACAATCCCGACTACGCGACCAGCGTGACCGGCCTGAACTGGGACAACTTCTACAACCGGCTCGGCGGCGCGCAGTTCTTCGACGCGCTGCGCGAGGACATGAAGCGGCACTACGACTACGCCCTGATCGACAGCCGCACCGGGATCAGCGACGTCGCCGAGATCTGCACCATCCACCTGCCCGACGTGCTGGTCGACTGCTTCACCCTCAGCGACCAGGGCATCGACGGCGCCGCGGCGGTGGCCGCCCGCGTCCGCGACTACGAGGGGCGTCGGGCGCGGCGGGTGCTGCCCGTGCCGATGCGTGTCGACGACGGGGAGAAGGGCAAGCGGGACGCCGGGCGGTCGCTGGCCATGCAGAAGTTCGCCGGCCTGCCGGGCGGCATGACCGACAGCGAGCGGCAGGCCTACTGGCTCACCGTCGAGGTGCCCTACCGCGCGTACTACGCCTACGAGGAGACGCTGGCGACCTTCGGCGACGAGCCGGGCGGGCGCACCACCCTGCTGTCCGCGTACGAGACGTTGACCAGCCACATCACCAACGGCAGGATCACCGGCCTGCCCCGGATGGACGACCAGCTGCGCCGCCGGACGGTGCAGCGCTTCGAACGCAAGCCGACGGTCGTGGACGAGCTGATCCTGCTGCGGCACGTGCCCGAGGACCAGGTGTGGGCGGAGTGGGCGCAGGCCGTGCTGAATTCCGCGGACCTACGGGTGGTCACCGCTGCCCTGGACGGGCCGGCACCCGAGCAGACGGGCTCGGCCTTCCGCGAGGTCCGGCTGCTCTCCCGCGCCTACCTGGCGGCCTGGCGTGCCCGCTCCGGCACCGCTGGCGACCGGGCCGCGCCGAGCTGGCTGACCGTGCACGTCGACGACACCCCGCCCGTGCCGGACGTCCCGGTTGGCAGTTGGACGGCCGTGCACGACCTCACCGCCGAGGACGCGGCGACCCACCTGCTGAAGCTGGTGGGACGCACGGTGGGCGCGGCCGGCCTGCGCCCAGCCCGCTTCCCCGGGGTGCGCGCGACGGTCTTCAACGCGCCGGCCCGCAACGCCCGCTTCACCGGGCGCGAGGACCTGCTGCGCCGGCTCCGTGAGGAGCTGAGGGCGTCGGGCGGCAGCGGCACCCCGGTCGCCCTGCGGGGCGGTCCCGGTCTCGGCAAGACGCAGCTCGCCATCGAGTACGCCCACCGGTTCCGGGGCGCGTACGACATCATCTGGTGGGTCGCCGCCGACCCGCCGCAGTTCGTCGACGTGCTCATGACGGAGCTCAGCGACGAGCTGGGCCTGCCGAGCCAGGCGACGATCCCGGAGACCAACCGCGCCCTGCGGCAACGGCTGGGTCAGACCGAGCGCCGCCCCGACGGCAGCCCGCCGCCGCACTGGCTGCTGATCTTCGACAACGCCGACCAGTACGAGGACGTCCGGCCCTACCTGCCGCAGGGCAACGGACACGTGCTGGTCACCACCCGCAACCCGGACTGGGGTGACCTGGCGCGGGCGGTGGACGTCGACGAGTTCGCGCGGGCGGAGAGCGTGGCGCACCTGCGCGCCCGCCTCGGCGAGCACCTGATGAGCGTCGCCGAGGCCGAGCGGGTCGCTGACGCCGTGGAGAACGTGCCGATCTTCGTCGCGACGGTCGGGGCGTGGTTGGCCGACACCCGCACACCGGTCGAGGACTACCTGGCCGGGCTGCGCCGCACCGGCCTGGAGACGGAGGTCTGGGACCTCCCGCTCCAGCGGCTGAGGGAGGGTTCCCCGGGGGCGTACCGGCTCCTCCAACTCGCGTCGGTGCTCGCCCCGGAGATCTCCCTCGACCTGCTCTACAGCGACCGGGTGGCGCGGGTCATCGCCCCGCACGACCCGGTCGTCGCCGCGCGGGTCGCCGACCGGGTCTCCGAGCGTGACATCGCGGCGACGCTGGTGCAGCGGATGAACAAGCTCGCGCTCATCAAGCTGGACCCGCACGCCCACCGCGTGCAGGTGCACCGGCTGTTGCAGACCGCGCTGCGCGCCCGGATGACCGACGACGAGTTGGTCACGGCCAAGCACGAGGTGCACCAGATCCTCGCCGGGTCGCGACCGCCGGGTGAGGTGGAGGACCCGGCGAACCGGCAACGGTTCCGGATGCTCTGGCCGCACCTCGACGGCTCCGACGCGATCTCCTGCCGGGACGACGACGTCCGGCAACTGGTCATCGACCGGGTCCGCTACATCTACGTCAGCGGCGGGTACGAGCAGGGCGAGCGGTACGCGCGGGAGACCGAGGCCGTGTGGTCGGCGCTGCTGGCGGAGTTGCCGCCGGACGGGACGGAGCACCGCAAGCTGCGCGTCCAACTGCTGCACCTCCGGTTCAACTGGGCGAACGTGCTGCGCAGCCTCGGGCGGTTCGACGAGGCCCTCCGGCTGGACGAGGACACCCTGCACCAGCAGGAGGAGCTGATCGGCGACAGCCACCCGCACACGCTGATGACCGCCGGTGGTTACGGGGCGGACCTGCGCACCCTGGGCCGCTACCGGGAGGCCCTGGAGCGCAGCTCGCGGACGTACGCCGCTTCGGTCGAGGTCTTCGGCGAGGATCACCGGCGGACCCTGACCGCGGCGAACAACCTGGCCGTGTCGTACCGGCTGATGGGCATGTTCGACCGGGCGCTCGAGGGTGACCAGGCGACCAACCGGCGACAGCGGGTCGTTCTCGGGCCGGAGCACCCGAACACCCTGGTGTCGGCCAACAACCTCGCCCGCGACCTGCGGGAGACCGGCGACTACGAGGGTTCCGTGGCGCTGCTACGGGAGGTGGTGACCGGCTACCGGAACCTCTTCGGCGAGCAGTCCCGTGACCTGCTCACCGCGCAGGCCAACCTCGCCGTGTCGTTGCGCAGCACCGGGGAGATCGCCGAGGCGGCCCAGTTGCTCGACGAGACCTACCAGCGGCTGCTGGCCACCCTCGGGCCGACCAGCCCGGACACCCTGTTCAGCCGGCTCAGCCGCACGGCCAACCTGATGTTGCAGGGGCAGAACGCGCAGGCCCTGGCGGAGCTGGTCGAGGTGGAGCAGCAGTTCGTCCAGGCGTTCGGCGCCGACCACCCGTACTCGCTGGTCTGCCGGGTCAACCTGGGCGTGGCCCAGTGGGACGCCGGCGACACGGGCACCAGCCTGTCGATCACCGAGGCGGCCGCGGCGGCGATGCTCGCCGCACTCGGCGACCGGCACCCGTTCACCATGGCGGCGGCCAACAACCTCGCGGTCTTCACCATCCTCACCGGGGAGCCGGAGCGGGGACGCGACCGGCTGCTGGCCGTGGTGGAGCAGCTCGCGGAGGTGCTCGGGCCCGAGCACCCCGACACGTTGCGGGCCCGGGGCAACCTGGAGACCGTCAACCAGGCGTTGTCCGGCGGCCGGGTGAGCATCGGGCGGATGCGGATCGCCGACCGGCTCGCCAACCGGGTCGGGCAGCACCACCCCAGTGTCGTGGTGCTCCGCGACGGGCGGTACGTGCGGCGGGTGCTCGACCCGCACCCCTACTGACCGGGCCGCGCGCCGATCAGCAGGTCGGCGCTCAGCGCGGGGTCGGGGTCGACGAGCCAGCGCAGGATGCGCGGCAGCTCCTCGACCGCGTCGAAGTGCGCCGCCCCGGGCCGGACCTCCATCTCGGCGCCGGGTATCTGCGCGGCCAGCCAGCGGCCGTGGCTGACCGGGGCGAAGTTGTCGTCGGCGCCGTGCCACAGCCGGACCGGCGTCGCCGCGGTGTCGATCGCCCGCAGGTCGAAGGCCCAGGGGCGGCGGAACGCCAGCACGTCGTCGATCCACCCGTACGGCCCGGAGCGGAGCGCCTCCGCGTAGGTGTCGGTGATGAGCCGGCGCAGCGCCGGATCGTTGACCGCCCGCCGGTCCGCCGCGCTCATCTCCGTCCTCAGGTCCGCGAGGAGCAGCCGTGGGTCCGCGGCGGCCCGCTCGGCACGCTGGCGGATCTCCTCCACCACGGCGGCGGTGTCGGGGCTGCCGGCGCCGAACCCGCGCACGTTGCCGGTGTTCATGCCGCCGACCCAGTCCAACTCGATGGCGTTCCACGGGGCGAGACTTACCAGCACCGCCACCCGGGTCACCCTGCCGCGCAGGCGGGCATCGGCCGCGCAGGCGAGGGCGTGCGGGCCGCCGCCGGAGCGTCCGACGACCGCGAACTCCCGCACGCCCAGGTGGTCGGCGATCGCCTCGACGTCGCGGGCGGCGTCGGCGACGTCGCGGTTCTCCCGTCGGTCGGAGTCGCCGTAGCCGGGCCGGTCGTAGGCGATCAGCCGGACACCCATGCGGTAGAGGACGATGCCGCGAGGCTTCGGGCCACGGCGGCTGCCGGGCGTGCCGTGGAGCAGGAAGACGGGGAAGCCGTCGGGCGCGCCGGTCACCTCGTACGCCACGCGTCTGCTGTCCTCGCGTTCGGCGAAGTCGGCCCCTGGCTCGCCGTCTCGGGTCACTCCGTCCTGCCCTTCGGTGCCGCAACCAGCCAATACTCGCAACCCGGCATCGAGTAGAGACGATGTCGGACGGCTCCACTCAACAATCGAGCCTAATGGTCGGGCCCGCTGCGCCGCTATGCCGAGCGGGAACAAGGGGCCGGATCTGTCGGAAACGACACCTACGGTCTGCCGCCGCTGGAACTTCCGGCGGCCGCTTCCACCGGGCACGCGGTGGCGGGGGTCGGACGGTCAGGCGGTCAGCGCGTCGAGGGCGTCGTCGAGCCGGGGCTTCCGGCCGTCGGCGAAAACGTCGAGGAACTCCTCGCCGGGCGCGGCCCAGAACCGGGTGCGCGGCTCGTCGCGCCAGTCGCAGGTGATCTCGCAGCCCCACGAGTGCAGGTACGTCCGTTGGTCCGCCAGCCCGCGGTGGAACAGCGGGTCGCCGACGATCGGGAAGCCGAGCCACGCCAGGTGGACGCGGATCTGGTGACGCCGGCCGGTGACCGGCTTGAGCACCAGCAGCGTACGGTCGCCGCTGACCAACGCGGTGGCGAAGTCGGTACGGGACTCGTAGGAGGGCTTGGACCGGTCGACGGCCGACTCCGGCAGCGCGAAGCGGCGGCGGTCGGCGTCGTAGCGGATGGCGTCGCGCTCGCCCGCGATCCGGATGGTGCCCTTGCGGCCCGGCCGCAGCGGCAGGTCGATGGTGCCGGTCTCGGGCAGCCGCGCCCCCTCGACCCAGGCCAGATAGCGCTTGTCGGCGCCCCGGTTGGCGAACTGCCGGGTCAGCGAGGCGTGCGCCGACGGCGTCCTGGCGAGCAGCAGCAGCCCCGAGGTGACCTTGTCGATGCGGTGCACCCAGTGCACCGGCTCCCCGGCGGCGGCGGCCAGGTCGGTCAGGGACTCGGCGTGCCGCTCGCCCATCACGGAGATGCCCGGCGGCTTGTCGAGCACGAGCAGGTGGTCGTCCTCGTGGATGGGATCGCGCCGAAGTTCCGACCAACTGAAGGTGGTCATCATCGCCTCGGCTCTCGACTGTGCTGAGCTGCTCGGTGTCGCCGACGGCCGGCCCCGGGACATCGGTGACGCGCGGAGCGGGGTCGAGCCGGGCCAGGTGGGCCGGCACGGCGAAGGATACCAACCCGGCGACCGCCCGCCCCGACGTCGAGCGACGTCGCGCCCCGGGGGCGTCGCGCCCGCGCCCCGGGGGCGTCGCGCCGGCACCTCGGCCCGTGCGGACGACCGACCACGAGCCGCGTGCCGGCGCACCGTGGGATCACCACATCCGGGTCGACCACACCATCTCCGTACGTCGCCGCACGGAGCGGGCCAATGGCGAGGCCAGCATTCTGAAAGAAATATGACGGGTTGTCGGACTCTACCGTGAAAACGGCACATG
The DNA here is from genome assembly GCF_040649055.1 of Micromonospora sp. NPDC049060. Taxonomy (NCBI): domain Bacteria; kingdom Bacillati; phylum Actinomycetota; class Actinomycetes; order Micromonosporales; family Micromonosporaceae; genus Micromonospora; species Micromonospora sp. NPDC049060. The sequence continues at coordinate 51,113 of NZ_JBEZEV010000028.1, read as the reverse complement.
GGGGGTCGAGGCAGACCCGCGCGGAGAGCGCGGTCCGGACCTGGGAGGAATCCAACCGTGACCCAGTACGTGGAGGAGGCCGGCAGCCCGACGCAGCAGGCCGAACAGTCCCGACCGCCGGCGCGCAGGGCAGGTGCCCGGCGATCGTCCGTGTCATGGTGGAGACGACCGTGGATCGTGCCACTGGTCGCGCTGAACGGGGCCTTCCTGCTGTTCGTCCTGCCGCCGTACCTCGGTCTCGACCCGAGCCAGTCACGGGTGGTGCTGAACGACGGCTTCGCGTCGCACTACGCCGTCCTGGTGGTGCACATCCTCTTCGGCACCATCGCGCTTGTGACGTTGTCCCTCCAGGCCTGGCCGTGGCTGCGCCTGCGGTACCCGAGGGTGCACCGGCTCAGCGGGCGGCTGTACGTCTTCGCCGGCGCCATCCCGTCCGCGCTGCTCGCGCTCGTCCTCATGCCGTTCGCCGCGGCGCCGAACGGGCTGCTCGGCAGCGCGCTGGCCTCCGTGGGATGGATCGTCACGACCGTGCTCGGGTTCCGCGCGGCCCGTCAGCGCCGCTACGCCGAGCACCGGAAGTGGATGGTCTACAGCTTCGCCTTCGCCCTGCAGACCATGTGGGGACGGGTGATCTTCCTGTTCAGCGCGCTGACCGGGCTGTCCATGAACCCGATCGTCGCCGCCGAGGCGGGCGGGTGGCTCAGCGTGCTGGTGAACCTCGCCATCGCCTACTGGTGGCTGCACCGCACCCCCCGCCCGGCCCGCCTCGGCGCTCAGCTGACACCCCCGGCCGGCGCGCTCAGTCGAACCGCCACCGGGTCGCGCTGAAGCCGGAACCCTTGTCCATGCCGATGACCTTGGCCGGGGTCACCTCGTAGACGAGGTACGGCGACGGACCGATCCCGTCGCCGTCGATCCCACCGTCGACCGGGGTCACCTCCCAGCCGTACTTCTCCCCGTACGCCTCGGCGACGCGCTTGAGTGTCGCCGAGTCGCTGACCCGGGATGCCGTGCCCTCGATCGAGAGGTCCAGCTCCGAACCGGCGACGGTGAGGACGCAGTGCGGGTTGGTGGCCAGGTTGTCGACCTTGTGGGCGGCCTCGCTGGAGCAGAAGTACATGTTCTGGTCGAGCCACATGGCCAGCAGCGGCACGGCGTGCGGCCGGCCGTCCGGCCGGACCGTGCACAGGAAGAACTCTCCCGCCTCCGTCAGCCGCTCACGCGCCTGCGACCAGGGCATCGGCTTGGAGTCTTCGCTGGCAAAGGACGGTTCCGCGACCGGCTCACGGTTCACCATGGTTCCCCTTCGAACGACGACATCGTGACTGAAGCAGCACGGAGAGTATCTCAGTGTGGCGGCGTCCGCGAGCGGACGGATACCGCCGCCACGGAGTGTCGGAGGGACGCGCCCCTCCGACCGCCCCCGCGCTCCCGCATTCCACAGGGGACGAATTCGCTTGACCTCAACCGCGCTGCAGGTCCTAGGTTCGCGGCATGAGCATGGAAGTCACCGCGTGGATGTCCCTGCACCACGCGATGCATCAGCGTGACCAGCGGCCCTTCTCCAAGGCGACCCTGAGGCGGATCGGCGGCTTCGCCCGCCCGCACCGCCGCCTGCTCGCGTGGTTCCTGGCGGGCAGCGTCGTGGCCGCGGTGCTGACCGTCGCCGCACCGGTGCTGGCCGGGCGGGTGGTCGACGCGATCGTCTCCGGCACCGACACGGCGACGGTGGTGCGGCTGGCTGTGGCGATCGCCCTGATCGCGCTCGCCGAGGCCGGGCTGGGGCTGCTCACCCGCTACCAGTCGGCGCGGATCGGCGAGGGCCTGATCCTCGACCTGCGGACCGCCGTCTTCGACCACGTGCAGCGGATGCCCGTCGCGTTCTTCACCCGGACCCGCACCGGCGCCCTGGTCTCGCGCCTCAACAACGACGTGATCGGGGCGCAGCAGGCGTTCAGCGACACGCTCTCGGGCGTGGTCGGCAACGCCGTGACGCTGCTGCTGACGCTCGCGGTGATGCTGACCTTCTCCTGGCAGATCACCCTGCTGGCGCTGGTGCTGCTGCCGATCTTCGTGCTGCCCGCGCGGCGGATGGGCCGGAAGCTCGCCCGGCTCGAACGGGAGGCGGCCGACCTGAACGCGGCGATGAGCATCCGGATGACCGAGAAGTTCTCGGCGCCCGGCGCCACCCTGGTGAAGCTCTACGGGCGGCCGGCGGAGGAGTCCGCCGAGTTCGCCGCCCGCGCGCGGCGCGTGCGCGACATCGGCGTGCGTACCGCCATGTTGCAGACCGTCTTCATCACGGCCCTCACGGTGGTCGGTTCCCTCGCGCTGGCCCTGGTGTACGGCCTGGGCGGCGTGTACGCCATCGGCGGGCAGCTCGACGCCGGCGCGGTCGTCGCGCTCGCCCTGCTGCTGTCGCGCCTGTACGCGCCACTGACCTCGCTCGCCAGCACGCGGGTGGAGATCATGAGCGCGCTGGTCAGCTTCGAGCGGGTCTTCGAGATCCTGGACCTCAAGCCGATGATCGAGGACAAGCCGGACGCCCGGCCGCTGCCCGACGGGCCGGTGGCGGTGGAGTTCGACGACGTCCGCTTCGGGTACCCGTCGGCGGAGAAGGTCTCCCTGGCCTCGCTGGAGGACGTGGCGAAGCTCGACACCCGCGGCGGCGAGGAGGTGCTGCACGGGATCTCGTTCCGCGCCGAGCCCGGACAGATGGTCGCCCTGGTCGGCTCGTCGGGCGCGGGCAAGTCCACAATCGCGCAACTGCTGCCGCGCCTGTACGACGTGGAGGACGGCGCCGTCCGGCTCGCCGGGCGCGACGTCCGCGACCTGACCGGCGACTCGGTCCGGGACGCCCTCGGGGTGGTCACCCAGGACGGTCACCTGCTGCACGACACGATCCGCGCCAACCTGCTCTACGCCCGACCGGACGCCAACGAGGACGACCTGTGGGACGTGCTGCGTCGCGCGCGGCTGGCCGATCTGATCCGCTCGCTGCCGGACGGCCTGGAGACGGTCGTGGGCGAGCGGGGGTACCGCCTCTCCGGCGGCGAACGTCAACGGCTCACCATCGCCCGGCTGCTGCTCTCCCGCCCGCGCGTGGTGATCCTCGACGAGGCCACCGCACACCTCGACTCGACGTCCGAGGCGGCGGTGCAGGCGGCGCTGGGTGAGGCGTTGACCGGGCGGACCAGCGTGGTCATCGCGCACCGGCTCTCCACGATCCGCTCCGCCGACCAGATCCTGGTGCTCGAACAGGGCCGGATCGTGGAACGCGGCCGGCACCCCGACCTGCTGGCCCGGGGCGGCCGGTACGCCGAGCTGTACCGCACCCAGTTCGATCAACCGGTGCCGGCCTGACGTGTCCACCCTGGTCGCGCGGCGCGTGCCGGGGGATGAGCGAGCGTGCGGACGGGCCGCCGGGGTGCGTGTCGCGCCCCGACGGCCCGCCGTCAGTCGTCGTCAGCCGTTGTTGTCGATCAGGCTGGCGATCTGGTTGTAGATCAGGTGCGCCTTCGCGCCCTGGTTCGACGGGCAGCCGCCGAGGTGGTGCAGGGCGATCACCCGGTGGCTGGAGTTCAGCACCGGCGAGCCCGAGTTGCCGCCGGAGGTGTCGCAGCTGTAGCTGATGTTCGAGGCGTTGTAGTTCGCGTTCTTCACGGTGCAGTTCGCACCGTTCTGGGTGTCCTCGAAGATCGACAGTCGCTTCGGGCTGCCGTCACCGTGCCCCGGGATGTACATCCGCGTGCCGGTGGTGGTGGCGGTCGTCGCCAGGTACAGCGTGCCGAAGCTCTGGATGCTGGTGAAGTTGTTCACCGAGTACAGGGCGTAGTCCAGCTCGCTGGAGCCGCCGCTGCTCACCTTGTAGAGGGTCGCCCCGCTCACCTTGGTGCCGGCGCCGGGGTTCGAGCCGCCGCAGGTGGCGCACTGGTAGTTGAACTGCATCTCGCTGCCGGTGACGGCGGCCTGCGTGGAGAAGCAGTGCTTGTTGGTCAGCATGCGGTTGGTGTTGCCGACCCGCCAGGTGGTGCACATCCCGCCGCCGCTGATCAGCAGCCGCGCCACGGCCCTGCCGCGGGCGTACTCGGTGGGGTGGCTGTTCTGGTAGCAGACCACGTCGCGGCGGGCGTCGGTGCTGCAGACGGACTGCGTGGAGAAGTTGTGCTGCGCGATCTCCGCGCGGTCGTAGCCGCGCCAGAACCGGTCGATGGTCGCGACGTTGCCACGGGAGGCGCGGCTGCTGTGCATCGTCACCACCGCGGTGTCACCCTCCACCGACATCGCCCAGAAGCCCGGCTGTCCGTCGGTGGTGTAGTCCGCGCCGGTCGCCCGGTTCAGGTAGCGGTCGTACCGGTAGCTCTCCCGGCCGTCGGGGCTCGCCACGGTGACGTAGTCGCCGTGGGCCAGTCGCAGCGCGCTGAAGTGCACCTTGACGTACGACGCGCCGGGGTGCCGGATGACCTGCGTCCGGGCGTCGCCGGCGGAGGAGAGCGTGCCGGTGACGGTACGGAGTTCACCGACCGTGGTGACGCCCTCCGCCGAGAACTGCTCCGATTCGGGCGCCCGTTCGGATTGCGGCGCGAGAGGTTGCACCGAGTACGCCTCAGCGGCGGGTGCCGACATCAGACTCAGGCCGAGTGTGCAGGCGCCCAGCGCGACCGCCGCCGTTCGTAGGCGGCGCATGGCATGTTTCATCGTCGCTCCTCCCGAGGAACCAGCACCCAGACGTGCTTGCAGCCTTCATACACGAACCGATGGAGGCATGTAAACATACCGATGTCTACCTACCGGCGCGGTGGCGTCGGTCGCGCTGGCGGGTTCCTGGCGGGGACCACCCGCACGACACACTCCCCCGGTCGAGCCCGGCCACGGCCGGGCCGCACCGGACGGAACGCCGGCGTCACCGCTGCGGTGACGCCGGCGTCGTACCGTTCGTCAGGGCGTGACGACCCTGCCGCCGAAGGTCACCACGAGTCGACCGTCGGACGCGAAGGACCAGCCCAGGGCGCCGGAGTACTGGGCGCACCGGGATCCGTTGGTGCCGGACCAGAACTGGTTCGAGCTGTCGGAGTTGCCGATGATCTTGTCGTTCGAGCCACCGTCGCACGAGGTGTTGTTCCGGAACACCGAGGAGCCGCCGTCGAAGGTGAAGTTGCGCTCGGCGTTGCCGATGCTGGCGTTGTTCGACACCTGCATGCTGCCCAGATTGCGGTTGTAGGTGAAGCCGTGCTTGCCGTTGTCGTAGGCGATGTTGCCCCGGACGATGTGGTTCACCCCGATGTCCTCGCCACCGAGCTTGTAGCCGTTGCGGTCGCCGGCCCCGGCCTGGCCGCCATTGCTGAGGGTGCCGTTGTCGTAGGCGAGGGAGGACTCGATGGTCACCGCGCCGATGGCCCCGGTGTCGCTCTTCGTGTAGAGGTCGTAGCCGTCGTCGATGTTGTTGTGGGCCACCGTGTAGCGGAAGACGTTGCCGGGGCCGACGGTGAGCTTCGGGGCGAAACCGTCGGCGTCCTCACCGTCGGAGTCGACGTTGTCGTGCGACACGGTGCTGACCACGAGGTTGTTGGACGGCCACTGGTCACGGGGCGCGTTGGCCACCAGCCGCGAGAGCTGGAGCCCCGAGTCCCGGTTGTGGCGGGTCACCGTACGCTCGATGATGTTGTTGTTCCCGGCGAGCAGGATGCCGTTGTCCCCGGCCCGCTCGACGACGATGCCGCGGATGTGCCAGTACGACCCGCCCACCGCGAGGCCACGGTTCGCCGGGTCCTCGCTCTGGGCCGAGAAGTTCAGGATCGGGGTCTCGCCCGGGTAGGCGAAGATGTTCTTGCGCGCGCTCGACGTGCCGTTGTTGCCCTGGCCGATGGTGATGGTCTGCGAGTAGCGGTAGGTGCCGCCGCGCAGGTAGATCGTGCCGCCGGCGGCGATCCGGGTGATCGCGGAGGTGAGCGTCGTCGGGTTCGCCTGCGTGCCGGACGCACTGTCGGTGCCGGTCGGCGCCACGTACAGCGTGCCGCTCGACGGCGGTGGCGTGGTCGGCGGGGGCGTGGTCGGCGGCGGGGTGGTGGGCGGCGGCGTGGTCGGCGGCGGAGTCGTCGGCGGCGGGGTGGTCCCGCCCGAGGCGTACGTCTCGAACTCGGCGACCCTCGGCGTACCGGTCGAGCCGGTGATCTCGAAGTTGATCTTGCGCAGCGACGTGGCGGCGAAGTTGATGACCCCGGCCCCGTTGCCGCTGGCCAGGGTGGCGCCGGTGTCGTTGTTGACGACCCGCCAGGAGCCGATGACCCCGACGGCGCCGGCCGCCTCCCGGATGTTGATCGAGGCCACCGTGGTGGCGGTGTCCCACTTGATCGAGATGCGGCCGGTCGAGCCGGTCGGCGACCAGTAGGTGCTCATGTTGCCGTCGAGCACGTTGCCGTAGCTGGTGCCGCTGGCCTTGCTGGAGCCGTCGGAGCCGGCTCCGAGGCTGAGGTTTGTCGCGTTGACGCCGACCGATGCGGGACTGGGGCCGCCAGCCGCACCAGACGCCTGGGTCATCGGCAGCGCCGCGGCGAGCGCGGCTGCGGCAGCCACGGCGGTGCCGCCGGCAAGAAGCTTGTGTCGCACTGTGTTTCGCACTGTTGGACTCCTCAGGAGTGAGCACGGTGCGGGGCACTACCTGCACAGCCCGACACCGCATGCGGCTTCGTGTCCGTACCCTCAGCCCGGTCAGGGATCGAAACATCGATGAAACACAGGCTAGGAAAGCGCTTGCCCGCGAAGCAAGTGCGGAGACGTGCAGGTTTGTTGCATACGGCAACGCCTGCGCCGGCCGGGCAGCGGCCCGCGCTCGCCGATGGGACCTGGCCGAGCCCCACCTGCTGAAGGGTCACCTACCCGCCATCGCCGCCACCGGCCGAGGCGACGCGGCAGCCTGCGCCCACAGTCTTCGAACCGCACACCAGCCCAGCATCGTCCGGCCTGCTAGAGCCTGGCGTCGGACCTCGGCCACCCTGTTTGCACCCGGCTGATCGCCTGGGCCGTCCCGGCAGGCTCGGTGAACTGGTGGGTGTGCATGCCGAGGCGTTCGGCGGCGTGAATGTTGACGGTGGTGTCGTCGACGAAGAGCACGCTGCCGGGTGGCACACCGAGCCTGTCGCAGCACCAGAGGAAGGCCGCGGGCTCCGGTTTGGCGTGACCGATGCGGGAGGAGAACGCGACGAGTTCGAAGTGCCGCAGCCACTGGGCGTGGTGATGTTCGTAGTGGCTGGCGAGTTCCTCGGGGATGTTGGACAGCAGGGCCAGGCGTACGCCTGCGGCGGCGGCCCGCTCGATCAGCCGGATCATGTCGGTGTCGACGCTGGCCCAACTGGCGACGTCCGCGGCGATCAGCGCGGTGGTTCGGTCATCGTCGAAGGTGGTGCCGAGTTCGGCGTGCCGACATGCCCGGGAGGACAGCCGCAGACCCGGGGCGTCCAGGAGCACATCGACGCGATGGTGGCGTTCACCGAGCAGAACGGTGGTGAGCCGCCGCAGATCAAGTCGCACCCCATCGGTTTCGGATCGGGGGAGTGGACCTGCGTGGTGGGCGAGTTCGAGGACGGCAGCCGGATGGTGACGGTGGCGAAGTGGCGGGACGGGGCCATCGCTGAGGAGTACATCTGGATGTAGTGCCGGACGCGGCTCGCCACGGCCACCGGCGTCACCGTCACCGATCCGCAGCGTTCGTCCGAGCGGTATCGGGTCCGAAGCGGTGGAGTGTCCCCGGCCCGGTGACCTCCGGCCCGCGTGGCCGATCAGGCCGGTTCGCGGACCCCGCCGGCCTGGTCACCGTCGTCCGGAAGCGGTTCGACGGGTGCTTCCGGCAGCTCGTCGGGCGTGTCGGGAAGCAGTTGCGCCGCGTCGTCGGGCACGGGCTCCCGAGGATCGAGCGGCGGATACAGCTCCGGGTCGAGATCAGGGTTGGTCATCGACCAAGTATCAGTCCCGACGGCACTCACCGCCCGTCGGCCGCCATCGCGTACGCGGCACGGGCCAACCGCTGAAGAACGACGGCCTACGACGAGGGCCGCCGGGTAGGCCGCCCGAGACCCGCCGGGGCTGCCCTGCTTCCTACCGCCACCCGCTGCGGATAATGCCGACGTGCGTTCGGACGTGGATCGTGGGGATGACGCCGCTGGAGTGGATGCCGCTGGTGGCACCGCAGGCAAGCGGGCGGTGACCCGCAGCCCGCTGCTGTCCCGGACAGGTGTGGCCGCAGGCGACGGCTCGGCGTGGCGGGTCGTCGTCGGGTTCGGCGTGGTGAGCCTGGCGGCCGACATGGTGTACGAAGGTGCCCGCTCGGTGTACGGGCCGCTGCTGGCCTCACTGGGTGCGTCCGCTGTCGTCGTCGGGCTGGTCACCGGCGCCGGTGAGGCGGCGGCACTGCTGCTGCGGCTGGTGTCCGGGCCGCTTGCGGACCGGACCCGCCGGTACTGGTCGTTGACCCTCCTCGGGTACGGCCTGACCGCGGTCTGCGTACCGCTGCTCGCCTTCACGCCGCTGTTGGGCGGCGCTGGTCTGGCCGTCGCCGCCGCGTTGATCCTCGCCGAACGGCTGGGCAAGGCGGTGCGCAGTCCGGCCAAGTCGGCGCTGTTGGCCGACGCCGCCAGCCGCGTCGGGTTGGGTCGAGGGCTGGGCGTGCACAAGGCACTCGACCAGGTCGGCGCTTTCGCCGGTCCGCTGCTCGTCGCCGCGGTCGTCGCGATGGCAGCGGGGACCCTCTGGCCCGCGCTGGCCGTCCTTGCCCTGCCAGGCGTCGTCGCGATGCTGTTGCTGCTCGCCGTTCGGGCGCGTACCGACATGCCGGCCGCGAGCAACGCACCGGCCGGCGGCACCCCCTCGGCGTCATCCGATCCGCCCGCCACCCGGGCGGCCCGGCGAACGCCGTTGCCGGCGGTGTTCCACTGGTTCGCGGCGGCGATGGCGCTGTGCACAGCCGGCCTGGTGACATTCGGGCTGATCGGCTTCCATCTCGTCCGCGCGGGCGTCGTCGCGACCGCGACGGTGCCGCTGATGTACGCGGCCGCGATGGCCGCCGGCGCTCTCGCCGCCCTCCTCACCGGCGCTCTCTACGACCGGACCGGCCCACGGGTGCTGATTGCGCTTCCGGCGCTGATCGCCGCCGTGCCCGCCCTGCTGTTCGCCGGTGGTCTGCCACTGGCAGCGGCGGGAGTCCTGCTGTGGGGTGCCGCCGTGGGTGTGCAGGACTCCACAGTCAAGGCGCTGGTCGCCGATCTCGTGCCACGGGAACGCAGAGCGACCGCGTACGGGGTGTTCGCCGCGGTGCAGGGCGCAGGGGCGCTGGCCGGCGGTGCCGCAGCCGGATTCCTGTACGAGCTTTCGCCGGCGAGTCTGACGACTGCGGTGGCCGTCACGCAGGTCATCGCCCTGGTCACGCTCGTGGGCGTCCTGACGAGGCTGACCAGGCGGTGACCCGGTTGACGCGCGGGGTGCTGGGCTGATCGTGGCCGCGCCCAGGACGAGGTTGCCCGCGGCCGGCAGTCGGCAGCAGCCGCAGTCGAGGCCCCGGAAGCAGCCCTGATACATCGAGCCAGAACTCTTCCCACTTGATGCTGAAAAAGACTGCCGTCGATTGGATTCATGAATTCCACGATGGAATCGAGTCGTATATCGACTGTACGATCCGGCAAAACCGTTCGGACCATTCAATCGGCGCGTCGTACGCCCGCCGGAATGGCCGGAACAGAGGGAGGCTGGGAGATGAGACTCCACCGCCACACGATCTTCGCCCGCGAACGTCGAGCCGGAACGGCCGCCATGGCCACGCTCGCCACCACGGTCATGCTCCTCACCGTGGCTGCCGGACCGGCCACTGCGACACCCGCCACCGAGGCGCGTTCCGGGGCGACCGGCGAGATCCTCGGCGCCGGCAACGCCACCCCCGTGCCCGGCGGCTACGTGGTCACCCTCAAGGACAGCGGCGGTACGGTCACCGATCGGCAGGCTGGCGTGTCCCGCCTCGCCGACCGGTACGGCTTCCGCCCGGACCAGGTCTGGCGCGACGCGCTGAACGGCTTCTCCGTACGGACCTCCGAGTTGGTGGCCCGCCGGCTGGCCGCCGACCCGGCGGTGGCGGTCGTGGAGCAGGACCGTCTGACCAGCTTGGCCACCACCCAGACGAACGCGCCGTGGAACCTCGACCGGATCGACGCACCGCTGGGACTCAGTGGTACCTACAACTTCACAAGTGTCGGAACCGGCGTCCGGGCGTACATCGTGGACAGCGGGATCCAGATCGGCCATGCCGACTTCGGCGGCCAGGCGGTGTACGGCTACGACGCCGTCGACGGCATGCTCCCGGCCAACGACTGCAGCGGGCACGGCACCCACGTCGCCGGCACCGTCGGCGGGACGACCTACGGGGCGGCCAAGAACGTCGTGCCGGTCGCGGTCAAGGTGTTCGACTGCGCCCTGCCGAGCACGCTGTCGATGTTGATCAACGGAATCAACTGGATGATCGCCAACCACCTCGCCGGGCAACCGGCCGTGGCGAACATCGGCGTGCTGACCAGCCCCACCGTCGCGCTCAACACCGCAGTGACGAACGCGGTCGCCGACGGCATCACGGTAACGGTCCCGGCCGGCAACTCGAACGTGAGCGCCTGCACCGTCTCACCCGCGTCGGTGCCGGCCGCGCTGACCGTGGGCGCGACGTTGACGAACGACAGCCGGGCAAGCTGGTCGAACTTCGGCCCTTGCCTGGACATCTTCGCTCCAGGCGATCGCATCACGTCTGCCTGGTGGAACTCGACCACCGCGACCCAGACGATCAGCGGCACCTCGCACGCCGCACCGCTCGTCGCCGGCGTCGCCGCTCGGGTGCTCAGCAACAACCCGACCTGGACACCGGCCCAGGTGGCCAGCTACCTGTTCAGCGTCGCCAACCCGGTCGTGATCAACCCGGGGGTCGGCTCGCCCAACCGTCTCCTGCACCTGTCCCCGGCGCTCTGACCTGGCCCTGTCGTCCCGACCCCCGCTCGCCCCCCTGCGCCAGCCCAGGTCAACCGCGACATCCAACTCCTGGGAGGCTCCGCCCAACCCGCAGAAGCAATCAAGGCCGTGACCGGCGTTTCCGCTGGTCACGGCCTTGATCGTGAAGTGCGCCCGAAGGGACTCGAACCCCTAACCTTCTGATCCGTAGTCAGATGCTCTATCCGTTGAGCTACGGGCGCTCGGTGCTTGGCCAGTCTACACACCCGGCTTTCGCGCGGAGACTCCGGGATTCGAACCCGGGAGGGGCTTTAAGACCCCAACCGCATTAGCAGTGCGGCGCCATAGACCAGACTAGGCGAAGTCTCCCTGGTGGCCCTGCAGACCACCGCGCCCGAGGATACAGGGCCTCACCCATCAGGAGCAAAGCGACTTCCCCGGTCCGCCCCTCCGCCGGCGCAACGGGCTGTCCCGAACCAGGCCGGGACTCCCCCCGGCCTCGGCTTTCCCTGCTGTGCACGGGCGTGATCAGGACTACGCTCCATCGATATGCAGGAGCAGCCGCCGCGCGAGCCGACCCGCCGAGAGCCTGCTGAGGGAGCGCGCCGACGTTCCCCGAAGGCGACCTTCAGTCCGCCCCCCGCGCCGCCGGAGCCGGCCGGGCCGGAGGATTCCGGGAAGCGCCCCCGGCGGGCGAAGCCGGCGCCTGCGGTGCTCTTCCAACCGCCCTCGGCCGATCCGCCGCTGCCCCGTCAGTCGGGACGCGCGGCCGAACAAGCGCCACGGGAGCGGCCCGACCAAGCCGACCGCACGGCCGAGCAGGCGCCACAAGAGCAGCCTGACCAGGCCGACCGCACGGCCGAGCAGGCGCCACAAGAGCCGCCCGGCCAGGCCGACCGCACGGCCGAACGGGTGCCACGGGAGCGGCCCGGCCAGGCGGACGAGACCGGCGGGAGTGACGCCGCGCACATCGGCGGCGGCGGCGCGTCCGCCGCTACCGGCGATCAGCCGGGATCCCCCACCGCTGCCGGCCCGCCCGCCTCCGGCACGCAGACCTCTGGTGGTGACGCCGCCCCCACCCGCAAGGCGCCCGGGAAGAGGGCGGTCGCGAAGAAGGCCGCGCCAACGCGACCGCCTACAGCAAAGAAGGCGGCAGACCAGGCCGACGTGACGACGCCGGCGGAGGCCGCCGGGCCGGGAGCGGCGAAGAAGGCCGCAGTACCGGGGACGGCGGCGAAGGAGGCCGCAGAGCCGGGGACGGCGGCGGCGGAGACCGCAAGGCCGGGGACGGCGGAAGGCGCGGCGCCCCCGGCGGCGACGAAGGGGGCACCCGCTCGGAAGACCACAGGCGCCCGGAAGGCCACGCCCGTGAAGAAGGCGACGGCCACGAAGAAGGCAACACCGGCCGCGATGGCCGAGCCTGCCCGGAAGGCGACGCCCGCGAAGAAGGCCGCCCCGGTGACGCTCACCCCGGCGACGGTCGCTGCCGAGGCCCCGGTCCAGGCCCCGACCGCCGCGCCCCCGCAGGTGGTCGAGCGGCACGCCGGCGACGGGGCGGCGGGGACCCCGCCGGGGCGTACGCCGGAAACGGTCCTTCGGCTGGCCGCCGCGCGGGTGGTGGAGCATCCCGCGTTCGCGCCGGAGTTGCTGGCCCTGGCCGCCGTCGAGGCGTTCGGGCCGCGGGCCCGCGACTGGGCGCAGCGGCTGCGCGACGCGTACCCCGATGCGGGAGCGGACGGCTTGGCGCGGCTCGCGACCCGGCGGTTCGTCCGGCAGGCGGGGGCGGGCGGGGCGACCGCCGCCCTGGCGGGGCTCTTCGCGCCGGTGGCCGAGCTGGCGGCGGTGCTGTGGGCGCAGGCCAACCTGGTGCTGCACCTGGCGGCGGCGTACGGCCGGGACCCGGCGCATCCGGACCGGGCGGTGGAGCTGCTGGTGCTGACCCGCGTGCACCCGGACGCGGAGAGCGCGCGGGCCGCGTTGGCGGCGGCCGGGGCGGCGGACGCGCCCGACGAGGCGGGCTGGCCCCGGGCGGCGGAGGCGGCGTGGCGGCTGGCGGCGCCGTTGGCCGCCCAGGCGGGCGGTTGGCTGGCGCTGCGGGTGGCGTCCCGGCTGCTGCCCGGCGCGGCGGTGCTCGTGGCCGCGGCCGGGGACGCGGCGGCGGCCGAGCGGCTCGCCGCCCGCGCGATCACCGCCTACCGGCGACCCACGCCCCGCTGATCGCCGGCGGCCTGCGCTCGGCTGAACGAACGCGACGGGGAAGGACGCGGGCCGCTGGTAGATCTTGGTGAGAAATGGCCCCCGGAGGGGCACTTTCCGACCAAGATCTACCAGGGCGGCACACCGACGGGGGCCGCGAAGGGGACGAAGCCGCGGAGGGAGGAGGGGCTGGCGGGCGTCAGAGCCAGTCGAACCATTCCTTCGGCAGCAGGGCGTAGCCGAGGAAGGCGACGATGTCGAGCAGCGTGTGCGCGACGACCAGCGGCATGACCCGGCGGGTGCGCAGGTAGAAGAGGCTGAACACGACGCCCATCACCACGTTGCCGAGGAAGGCGCCGAAGCCCTGGTAGAGGTGGTACGAGCCGCGCAGCAGGGCGCTCGTCGCCACGATCGCGCCGACCCGCCACTGGAGCTGGCGCAGCCGGGTCGTCAGGTAGCCGACGACGATCACCTCCTCCAGCACCGAGTTCTGCACGGCGGCGAGGATCAGCACCGGGACCGTCCACCAGAGGTCGGGCAGCGCGGCCGGCACCAGTGTGGCGTTGACGCCGAGCTGGGCCGCCGCCCAGAACAGCGCCAGGCCGGGCAGGCCGATCAGCGCGGCCAGGCCGGCGCCGCGGGCCAGGTCCTGACCGGGCCGCCGGGCGTCCAGGCCGAGCGTCCGCGCCGGATCGCCGGGGTCCCGCGCCAGCAGGTGTACGGCGAGCAGCACCGGCAGCAGCGCGAAGACGATCCCGAGCAGCTGGTACGTCAGGTCCAGCCACGGCCGGGGTGACACCGACGTGTTGAGTGCGGCGGTCTGCTTCGACAGCGGCCCGTCGGCGGTCAGCTTCGCCACGATCGACACCGTCGCGTAGACGGCGGACTGGCCGAGCGAGAGGCCGAGCACGAGCAGCGTCTCGGTGCCGAGCATCCGGCGGGTCGCCGGGCGTTGCAGCTCAACGGTCACCGCACCACTCTGCCCGACGTCGAGGGCCGACGTCACCGGCCGACGTCAGCGTCACCGGCCGAGTCAGCGGCCGACGTCACCGCCCGAACGAGCCTCACGAGCCGATCGCACATTCTGTGCGACCGGTAGGCACGCTCCGTGGACATTCTATGGGTGCCCGATCCGCCGTCAGGAGAAGGAGCGCGCCTCGTGGACGACTTCGCAAGGCTGCTGAAGGAGAGCTGGACCCTGGTCGAGGAGCACCGGGAGCGGCTGAGCGGTCACTTCTACGCCCGGCTCTTCCTGCTCGACCCCGAGCTGCGCAAGCTCTTCCCGGTGGAGATGACCGGGCAGGGCGACCGGATCCTGGAGGCGATCGTCACCGCCGCCCAGACGGTCGGCGACCCGGAGAGCTTCGACGAGTACCTGCGCTCGCTGGGGCGGGACCACCGCAAGTACCACGTCGAGGCGGCGCACTACGAGACCATGGGCGTCGCGCTGCTGGACGCGCTGCGCAGTGTCGCCGGCGACGGCTGGAACCTGGAGTACGACCAGGCGTGGCGGGACGCGTACGCGGCGATCACGGAGAAGATGCTGGCCGGGGCGGCGGCCGACGACAACCCGCCGTTCTGGCACGCGGAGGTGCTGACCCACGAGCGGTACGGCAGGGACACGGCGGTGCTGACCTGCCGGGCGTTGCAGCATCCGCTGTCGTGGCGGGCCGGCCAGTACGTGAGCGTGGAGGTGCCCCGCCACCTCCCCCGGGTGTGGCGCACCTACTCGGTGGCGAACGCCCCGAACGACGACAACCTGCTGGAGTTCCACGTCCGTACGCCGGAGGGCGCCGGCTGGGTGTCCGGGGCACTGGTCCGCCGGGTCAAGCCCGGCGACCTGCTCCGGGTGGCGGCGCCGATGGGGTCGATGACGCTGGACCGCGCCTCGGAGCGGGACATCCTCTGCGTGGCGGGCGGCGTCGGCCTGGCTCCGATCAAGGCGCTGGTGGAGGAGTTGGCCAGCTACAACCGGACCCGCTGGGTGCACGTCTTCTACGGCGCCCGTACGGCGGCGGACCTGTACGGCCTGGCCGGGCTCCAGGAGTTGGTGGCCGCGCACCCGTGGCTGTCGGTCACTCCGGCGTGCAGCGAGGATTCCGACTTCGACGGCGAACTGGGTGACGTCCCCGACGTGGTCGGCCGGTACGGCCCGTGGACGGCGCACGACTGTTACGTCTCCGGTTCCGCCCGCATGGTCCGGGCCACCCTCCGGGTCCTCGCCGAGGACGGCGTCCCGCCGGAGAACACCCGCTACGACACCTTCGGCAACCTCTAGAAGCGTTCCTCCCCCATACCGGGGCGCGTGCTCCTGCCCCCTGGGGCACGCGCCCCGGTCCCCCAAGCGGGCGGACCGGCACCGCCCCGCACGACCACGTCCGCCCGGCCGTCCTTCCCACCCGGGCGGACGTGGTCGTGCCGCCAGACGGATGCGCGCAGGTCAGTAGCGCCAGGGCCGGCCGG
The DNA here is from genome assembly GCF_040649055.1 of Micromonospora sp. NPDC049060. Classification (NCBI taxonomy): domain Bacteria; kingdom Bacillati; phylum Actinomycetota; class Actinomycetes; order Micromonosporales; family Micromonosporaceae; genus Micromonospora; species Micromonospora sp. NPDC049060. Next base: position 35,483 of record NZ_JBEZEV010000028.1, on the reverse strand, counting down.
TCTCGCGGTACTCCTCGACCGGCACCAGCGGCACCCCCGGCGCCATCCGGTCGACGTAGAGCCGCCCCTCCAGGTGGTCGATCTCGTGGGCGACGAGCCGGGCCATGCCGAACTCGAACGAGGTGATGATCCGGCTGCCGTCGTACTGGGCGTGCTCCACGTCGAGCCGGAGCGGCCGGGGCACCAGGCCACGGTGGTCGAAGAAGGAGAGGCAGCCCTCGTACTGCTCGTCGCTGTCGGGAGAGGCGTCGACGACGCGGGGGTTGAGCAGCACGACCGGGTCGGCCGCCCGGTCGGGGAGCCGGACCACCGCCACCGCCCGGCCGAGGCCGATCTGCGGGGCGGCGATGCCCACCCCCTTGCGGAACGGGTGCAGCTCGTCGAGGCGGACCAGGGTCGCCGCGAGGCGGTCGGCGACGTCCCGGGCCTCCCGTTCCTCGCGGGGCAGGTCGAACGGGCGGGCCGGTTGGCGGAGCAGGTCGTCGCCGCGCTGCACGATGCCGAGGCCGCGCATCCGCTCGCTGGGCCGGACCCGCCCGGCCTCCTCCGGTTCGGCCTCCGGTCGGCTGCGGAACCGCCACTGCAACCGGTAACGCGCGTTGAGCGGGGGGTCCTCGGTCGCCCAGTCGAAGATGACCCGGTCGGCGTCCTCCCGCTTGGTGACCGGCGTGCGCAGCGGGCCCTCCTCCGCCGAGAGCGAGGTCTCCGCGCCCCAGACCTGCGGGTCGAGGGCCGCCGGGAAGTCCAGGCGTACGGCCATCTGCCGGGTGGGCAGCCGGACCGCCCGCTGGAACCAGGGGCCCCACTTGTCGTGCCCGACGCAGTACGCGTACTCGATGGTGGCCCGGTCCCCGGGATAGAGGGGGAAGCGCCGGTCGGCGTTCTCGAAGAGCAGCCACAGCTCCTTGAAGGCGTCGCGGTCGTGCTTGGCCCGCCAGTGCATCGCCTCCCGCTCGTCCCCGTCCTCCCGGTACGCCCGCAGCCGCAGCTCGGCGAAGGTCAGCGGGTGTTCGCGGTGGTGCAGGTTGGAGCGCCCCGGGTCGTTGGGGTAGCGGTCGACGGCGATGCGCACCAGGTAGCGGGTGACCGGCTCGGTGCCGGCGTTGTACAGCTCGCGCCGGATGACGCAGCGGTAGGCGTCGCCGAGGTGGGTGAGGGTGGCGAGTTCGCGCTCGACGATCAGCCCGGTGCCGGGCGGCATCCACTGCCCGGGTACGGGCGGGTCCCGGTGTGCCCGGTCGGCCCGGGCGTGCCGCAGCTCGTCGTACTCCTTGAAGCGCTGCCAGATCGCGCCGCCGGCCTCCAGCACGGCTTCGGCGCGGCGCGCGAAGTCCTCGGTGGGGCGGTGCCGGCGCCCCTCGACGTGGCTGACGTACGACGGGTCGAAGCCCATCAGGGTGGCGAGCTGCTTCTTGGACAGCCCCCGCCCCGTGCGGTGCCGGGCGATCTCGGCGGCGAAGGAGTCGGCAGCCCGATCGAGCGGTGAGGTCATCAGCTTCCTCGTGGCCGGGAGTATCAGTTTCACGTTCTGTGGCGACGCGCACACGGAACTGACACCTTGCCGACGCGAGCCTTGACAGGCAGCGATGCCTGTCGATACTGATGCGACGTTTTCCGCCCCGATGACCGGGTAGTACGCCGCACGGGTGGAGTGACCGGCCCCTCCGGATCCGACGCAGGCGAGCCTTCCCTTATCTCGTCAGATGTGGTTAGGCTAGCCTTAGCTCAGCGACGGGCGGATGCCCGCCGACGCGACGACGGGGTGGGTGAGGTCCAGTGACAGCGGTGATGCCGGAGCGCCACACCGCCGCCGCGCCGCTGGCCCCGGTCACCGCCGCCATGCGCGCGATGTTCGGCACCGACGACGTGCCCGGGCTCGCGCCCGGCCTGCTGGTGCACGACGAGTTCGGCTGGCGCCCGGCGACCACCCTTGTCGACGGCACCCTCCTGCCGGAGTTCCTGCGCTCGGCCAGCTCGCGCTGGGGCGGCACCCCGCACGCCTGCGCGGCGCTGGCCTGGAAGTCGTACAGCTACTGGACGGCGCTGCCCGTGGCGCTCGGCTGGGCCTCGGCCCGACGGGTGCCGCTGCTCGACCCGGCCGACGTGCTGATCCACTTCGAGGACCACCGACCGCTGCTCACCATGGGCCTGCGCCGCTCGACCACGGTCGCGGTGCTGCCGAGCGACCCGCTGGCGCTCGCCGGGCTGCCCGAGGTGCGGGTCGTCGCGGACGAGGCGGAACTGCTCCAGGCGCTCCGGGCCTCGCTGCTCGACGCCCACCTGGCCCCGATGGTCGCCGCGATCCAGGCCGAGGTCCGGATCGGCGCGCGCACCCTGCTCGGGTCGGTGGCCTCGGGCATCGCCCACGGCGTCCTCCGGGCCGCCGACGGCCTGCCCGGCTCGTCGGTCGAGACGATCGAGACGCTGCTCGGCGCGCTCGATCTCGCCGACCTGGTGGAGCTGGTCCCGAGCCCGAACGGCGAGCCGACCGTGCAGCGGCGCACCTGCTGCCTGGCCTTCACCCTCCCCAAGCCCAAGATCTGCCAGGGCTGCTGCGTCCGCCAGGCCTGACCGGCCGCCTCCGGGCCGCCCGGCGTCAGTCGGTGAGCGGGCGGACGTCCCAGAGCCAGACCCCACCGGTGTACGTGGGGCGGACGCCGGTCAGCTCGGTCATGCCCCGGCGCAGCGCGTCGGCCTGCCGGTGCGGCCCGAGGACGACCGCGCCCGCCCGCCAGTACCGCAGGTCCCCGACCGCGTCGACCCGCGCCTGCGGGGTGATCGGCGGCACCGCGCCGGTCCGCCGGATCTCGGCGAAGAACTCGCTGGTGGGGCGGGGCGGCGCGGAGAACAGGGCGATCCGGTCCCGACCGGGGCGGGTGTCCGGGCCGAGGAAGTAGCCGCGGGCGATGGGCATGTCCAGGCCGGTCCGCGCCGACCAGCGCAGCGGATCGGCGTAGTGGGTGTCGGGCAGCGGGAGGGTCACGATGCTCCGCCCGCCGTCCGCGTACGGCCGCCAGGCGCCCGAGGTGACGAAGGCGGGTACGGGGTCGAGCCGGGTGGTGGGCAGCGGGGTCGGCAGGATCGGCAGCAGGGCCATGACCAGCACCGTGGCGGTGGCGAAGCGGATCTGCGGGCGTGCCCGGGGGTGCCGGGCGGCCAGGGCGCGGGCGTGGTCCGCCCCGTAGGCGAGCAGCACCCCGACGATCGGGGTGATCGCCAGCGCCCACCGGGTCGGCACCACCGAGTGCAGGACGGGCAGGTTCTCCAACGCCGCCCACGGGCCGGGTATCCCGGTCCCCCTGCCGTTCAGCTGCACCTCCCGCCCGAGGGAGAGCAGGCCGAAGAGGAGCGCGAGGACGGCGAGGCCGCGTACCACGACGTGCCGGCGCAGCCACCAGACCAGGGCGACGACGAGCACCACCAGCGGCCAGCCGAAGAAGGCGTTCTCCTCGGTGGGGTTCTTCGCCAGCCCCTGCGCGCTGCGGGCGTCACCGGCCAGGGACTCCCGCGAGTACGCCACGAACGACGCGAGGTCCGTCGAGTAGCCCCGGATCAGCCAGGACAGCCCGTTGTACGCCCCCGGGCCGAAGAACTGCACGTAAAGCGGGTACGCGAGCACCACAAGCGCCACGGCGGCGGCCACCGCCAGGCCTGCTAGGAACGGCCGGACCCGCCGGCGCAGCTCGGGCCGGCCGAGGGCGAGCGCTCCGACCACCACGCCCAGCCCGATGGCGGTCATCAGCAGCACCTCGAGGTTGAGGAAGGCCTGCCACACGATGACCGCCGCGAGCAGCAGCCCGTTGCGCAGCCAGCGCCCCGGCTCGGCGAGTCGCAGGGTGCGCCAGACGATCAGGGGCACCACGTACTGCGAGACGATGTTGGGGTGCGCGTTGGCGTGCGAGACCATCGCCGGGGCGTACGCGCAGAACGCGGCGCCGAGCCAGGCCGGCCCGCGGGCGCCGACGACCACCCGGGACAGCAGGAAGTACCAGGCCGTCGCCGTGGCGATCATGCCGAGGGTGAGAAAGAGCAGAAACGACGCGCGGGTGCCGAGCAGGAGTGTGACGGGCGTCATTGGCAGAGATACGGATAATACGGACGTATTTGCCATCAGATTGACGGTCTCCGGCACGTTCATCCGGTCCGAGGTGAATGGATCAACAAAATCGGTCACCACGCGCGCGCCGTGCGCCATCATCCACTCGAACTGCGACTGGTCGGTGCGGTTGTCCCGGATGCCGTGCGACGGGCGCAGCCAGAGCCGCGCGGTCACCCAGAAGCCCAGCACGACGAAACTCGCCACCGCGGCGGCGTCCGTCCACCACCCCTTCCAGGGCCGTACGCTCCGGTCGGGCCCGCCCACCGACGCCCCGGGCCCTGACTCGCCAGCGGGGAGGCCCGATTCAGGAGTAGTCATGACGATTCGTAGAGTAGTCAGGCTATGACGCCAAGGTGACATGTTTCGGGGTACTGGCGTACCATGTGCCGGGTTCGCCGACCGCCGATCACGTGCCCACCCCCGACCGCATTTCGGCCACCACGGGTGCCCCGATTTTTCTGTTGCCAGTGCGGATGATTCACTCTGTCGGTCCAGGCGCGGGTCGAGTTCATATCGTGAGGAATCGACGCATGGCAGAAATCACTGGGGATCAGCGCGTGCAGTCCGAGGTCCTGGAGGGTCTCGCGACGGCGGTCAACCACCGTCGCTGGTTCGTCGAGCTGGCCCTGCCGTACCTCGGTGACAACCCGATCGAGATCGGCAGCGGGCTCGGCGACTACGCGCTGGAGTGGGCGGAGCACCTGCCGCGCTTCACCGCCACCGAGGCCGACCCGGACCGGCTGATCCTGCTGAAGGAGCGGCTGGCCGACCAGCCCCACATCGAGGTCCGGCAGATGCTGCTGCCGCACCCCGACCGGGGCGACTACAGCGCCGCCGTGTCGTACAACGTGCTGGAGCACATCGAGGACCACGTGGGCGCGCTGCGCAGCATGCGCGACCTGGTCCGGCCGGGCGGCAACGTCATCATCATCGTGCCCGCCTTCCAGTTCGCGATGAGCCCGGCGGACATCGCCACCGGCCACGTGCGGCGCTACACGAAGAAGACCCTGGCCGCCGCGATGACCGACGCCGGCCTGACGGTGGAGAAGGTCCACTACGCGAACGCGCTCGGCCTGATCGGCTACTTCATGGCGACCAAGGTCTTCCGGCTGATGCCGAAGGAGGGCCCGATGGTCAAGGTCTACGACACCCTCGTGCTCCCCGCCACCAAGGCGGCGGAACAGCGCGTCCTCCCCCCGTTCGGCCAGTCGGTCTTCGCGGTGGCCCGGGTCCCCTCCTGAGGCCGGGCCCGGTCCGGGTTACTCCTTGACCTGGTAGGTGGGACGGATCACGGCGCGGGCCAGGGTGTGGAAGGCCAGGTTGAAGCCGACCACGGCGGGGGTCGCGGCGGGGGTGACGTCGAGGCGCTCCACGTCCAGGGCGTGCACCGCGAACACGTAGCGGTGCGGCCGGTCGCCGGCCGGTGGGGCGGCGCCGCCGTAGCCCCGGTCGCCGTAGTCGTTGCGGACCGTGAAGGCGCCGCCGAGGTCGTCGCCGGCCGCGCCGCGCGGCAGCCGCGTCACGTCGGCCGGCAGGTTGACCAGGACCCAGTGCCAGAAGCCGCTGCCCGTCGGCGCGTCCGGGTCGAGGCAGGTCACCACGAAGCCCTTGGTCTCGGCCGGGAAGCCGGACCAGGCGAGCTGCGGCGAGATGTTGTCGCCCCCGACGCTGCCGTGGGCGTACGCGGCGTCCATCGGCTCGCCGTTCTGCACGTCGTCACTGGTCAGCGTGAACGACGCAACGGTCGGCAGCAGCTCGTACGGGTCCGGGGCGATCGGTCGTTCCAGGGTCATCGGGGGGTCCTTCCGGTGAGCGGTTGTTCCTCCGCACCTTCTTACCCCGTCGGCACCCGCGATCGAACCGGCAGCGCCGGGCGCGCGGGGTCAGCTCCCGTACAGGCCGTGCCGTTCCCAGCGGCGCAACATCTCGTAACTCCGCTCGACCTCGGCCGGGTCCTCCGCGGCGAGATAGAGGTAGCCGGGCGAGCTGAACAGGTCGACGGTCTGCGGCAGTTCGGCCCCGGGGGAGCAGCGCGCGGCGATCGCCACGGCCGCCGGCAGCTCCGACAGCCGGGCGTACCAGTCCCCCGCCTGCGCGGCGACGGGGACCGGGTTGATCAGCGACACGTTCCGGACGGCGGCGGCCCAGCCCGGCGTACGGTCGTCGAACTGGTCGAGCGACGCCGGATCGACGAGGTGCTGGGCCTGTAGGAAGGTCTGCGACACACCGCAGAACTTCGCCACGACGTCGGGCAGGGTCGCTCCCCCGAGGCGGGCCCCGGCCTCGATCAGCACCGGCCCCCGGTCGGTGAGCATGAGCTCGGTGTGTGCCGCCGAGGACCGAACACCGAGCGCGTCGAGCACCCCGAAGACGAACTCACGGAGCTGCCGGGCCAGGGCCGAGCCCCGGTCGACCGGCTCCTCGTAGTCGTAGATGGGCCCGCCGCCCGGACCTGGCCGTTTCGTGTACCGCCAGATCTCGGCGACCCGGTGCGCGCCCGCGTACGAGACCGTGTTGACGTAGAACTCGGTCCCGACGAGCCGCTCCTGGACCAGCACGCGTCGATTGGGTACGCCGTACAGGTTGACCGAGGCCAGGACCGTCTCGCAGGCGAGGCGCACCTCGTCGAGACCCTCGCAGAACCGCACGTTGTCGGTGCCCGCGCCGTCCACGGGCTTGACGACGGCCGGGCCGGACAGGCTGGCCGCGTACCAGTCGACCGCCTCGTCCACGGACTCGAAGCAGCGGCCGGCGGGCACGGCGAGACCGGCGACGGCCACGGTTTCCGCCATCGCCGACTTGTCGCGCCGCGCGGTGACCGTGGCGATGTCGTTGCCGGGCGTGCCGAGCAGGTGGTTGAGCGTGTCGGCGAGGACCACCCCCGGCTCGGTGCCCGCGACGACCCGGTCGACGCCGAGCGCCCGCAGCCGGTCGACGAGGTGGTCCTCGTCGGCGACGAAGCCGAGGTCGACCGCGTAGTCGCCGGGGCGGAACGTCTTCAGGTAGTAGTCGTACAGGGACTCGCCGCTACGTACGTGGACGCAGGTCACCCCCCGCTCGGCCAGCGCCCGGCTCAGCGCGCTGCCTGTGGAGTATCCGTCGACGATGGCTATGGTCGGCACGCTCTCCTCATCTCCGTACGGCCCGCCGGAGGGTGGCGGGCATCAGAAGACCTTGCCGGGGTTGAGCAGGCCGGCCGGGTCCAGGGCGGCCTTGATCGCCTGGTGCACCCGTAGGCTCACCGGGCCGATCTCGCGGGCGAGCCAGTCGCGCTTGAGCAGGCCCACGCCGTGCTCGCCGGTGCAGGTGCCGCCCAGTTTGAGGCCGAGGCGCATGATCTCGTCGAACGCGCGCCGGCCGCGTTCGAGGCTCGCCGGGTCGGCCCGGTCCACCACGATGTTCGGGTGCATGTTGCCGTCGCCGGCGTGGCCGACCACGCCGATGGTCACGTCGCATTCCGCCGCGATCCGGGCCACCCCGTCGAGCAGCGCCGCCAACGCCGCCCGGGGGACCGCCACGTCGTCGATCACCATCCCACCGTTGCCGGTGGGGAACGACTCCCTGGCGAACTTCTCCATCGCCGCGTGCCCCAGCCGGCGGGCCTGCAACAGGGCCGCCGCCTCCACGGCGTCGGTGGCCGTGTGGATCTCGTCGGCGCCGGCCGCCTCGCACAGCTCGGCGAGCCGCGCCAGGTCCCCGGCGGCCTGGGGCCCGGTGTCCGCCGACGCCAGCAGCAGCGCCTCGACGTCGGTACGCAGGCCCATCGGCCGGTACGCCTCGATCGCCCGCAGGTACGTGCGGTCGATCAGTTCCAGCAGGCTGGGGGTGAGTCCGTGTTCGGCGATCCGGGCGACCGCCCGACCGGCGGCGGCGGTGGTCGGGAAGACCGCCACCATGGTCAGCGACTCCGCCGGGGCGGGCCGCAGCGCCACCGTCACCTCCGTGATCACGCCGAGGGTGCCCTCGGAACCCACGAAGAGCCGGGTGAGGTCGTAACCGGCCACCCCCTTGGCGGTACGCCGACCAGTACGCAGCACCTCCCCGGAAGCCAACACGACCTCCAGCCCCAACACGTACTCGGTGGTCACGCCGTACTTGACGCAGCACATGCCACCCGCGTTGGTGGAGACGTTCCCACCGATCGTCGACATCTCCCACGATCCCGGATCCGGCGGATACCACAACCCCTGTTTCGCCACCTCCGCCGACAACGCCGCGTTGACCACGCCGGGCTGCACCACGGCGATCCGGCTCACCGGGTCGATCTCCAGCACCGCGTCCATCGCGACCATGCTGACCACCACCGCACCGTCGACCGCGTTCGCCGCGCCCGCCAGCCCCGTACGCGCCCCCTGCGGCACCACCGGCACGCCGTACCGCCCGGCGATCGTCACCGCCTCGACCACATCGGCCGTGCCACGTGGACGGACGACGACCAGCGGGGTGCCGGCCTCGCAGAGATCGGCCTCGTCCTTGCGGTGCATCCGGAGCAGGTCGGGGTCGGTCAGGACGGCGTCGCCGAGCGCCGCACGCAGGTCGTCGACGAGGGGGGAACCAGACATGGCAGAGAGGGTACAGATCCGCGTCATCCGCTCCGGAGCGCGAACGTGGGCGCCCCCGATCCGGCATCGGTGCTGGTGAGAGCGGTGTGAGCGGGCCCGGTCGCTCGAACCCCTGTCCTATCGGAAGATCCTTCCGGGGTTGATCGAAGTTTGTTACCGTCTACCGCCAACGAGGGCACCCCTCCTCCAGCCAACGTCCCCCGGCCTGCCACCTCACCGCTCTTCCACCCCAAGATCCGCAGCAGGACGCGCTGTCCGGCCGGGCACGGTGCCGAAACCGGGACCTGGTTCAGCTCGTGTTGCGGCAAAGGATCGTTGCCCATGACAGAGGGATTGACAGAGTGAAGCGAACCGAGCTGCACATCGTGATCGGCGGAGGTATCGCGGGCTGCCTGACCGCGATCATGCGTAGCCGCGCGGGATACCGGGTCCTTCTGCTGGAGCGGGCCGAGGCCCGTTCGTCCGAGGCCCACCCGATCTGCACGGGGGCCAGCAACATCGTCAGCGAGAACCACAGCGGTGCCGAGTATCCGTTCGATCCGCAGAGCGCCCGGGACTGCTTCGACGGGCGCCTGGTCAACGAACGCTTCTTCCCCGACCTCGTCTTCGGAGGCAAGGACCACAGCAGGGTCATCGCCTCCCAGGCCATGCAGGACAGCGGCACCGACATCATCGGCCAGTGCCGGGAGAACATGCGGGTCATCCAGGACCGTTACGCGCAGCTCTGCGCCGAGGACCCGGCCAACGCGTTGTTCGGCGCGCCGGAGCAGGTCTGCCGCGAGATCCCCGCGCCGGACTGGGTCGCCGACGTCGGCGCCGCCTTCGTCACTCCACAACGGGGCATCAACCCGGTCGTCGTCACCGCGCTGCTCGACCAGGAGCTGCGCCGCAGCGGCGTCGAGGTACGCGGTGGCGCCGACGTGGCCGGGGTGAGCCGCCGTGCCGACGGCACCTACGAGGTGGAGTACGTCGAGGACGGCGCGCGGAAGACGGTCGTCGGCGACCAGGTCGCCCTCTGTGCCGCCACCGAGACCCCGGCGATCGCCCGCCGTCTCAACCCGTCGCTCGCGCTGCCCCCCATCTACATGGCGCTGCGCCAGATCCTCTTCGTCGAGCTGCCCGAGCGCACCACGAAGAACTACACGTGCCTGAAGCTCGAGGACGAGTACGGCGGCATGCTGAGTCCCTTCAGCCAGGACACCGCGCTCGTCTACTACCCGCCGGCGGCGCACATCGCGGTGCACCGCGTCGACCCGACGACCTACGCGCTGCCCGACGACTTCCGTCACTTCCTGCGCAACGGTCACCCCGAGGCGGCTGAGCGTGCCCAACTGGCGCTCCGTCAGCTCAGCCAGTGGTATCCGGAGGTGCGCGGCGCGGAGGTGGTGTCCGCCCACCTCAAGGTGGCGATCAACACCACCGACTCGTCGCGACTGCGGCGCAACGCCGGGGTGCTCGACGTCGCACCCGGTTGCACCGCGACCGTCCTGCTCAAGTGGACGATGTGCGTCGTCAACGCCCAGCGCGACCTGGAGGCGGCCCTCCGGCACTCGATCGCCACCGGCAACGCGGATCGCGACGAGTACGCCGAGCTGGTCGCCCGCGGCACCGTGCCGATCGCGCCGCCATCGGATGTGTCCGCCTGGCAGCGCCGGCTCGGGATCTTCGCGCGCAACATGGGGGTGCCGGAGCGACTGGCGGCGCCGTTCGTGGACGCCGGCGAGCCGGACAGCGGTCTGGCCCGCGCCGTACCGTCGCTCGCGTCGAGTTGACGCTGGTCACGCTGAACTGGCGGGGACTACTACCCGCTCCTGAGGCAACGCACGAGGGGTCGCCACCCGCTTAGGGGGCAGCACAGGGGTTCGGCCGTCTTCCCGTTGCGCGATACACCATATTCGATGATCATAGGCCCGCGTCGACTCGATGACCTTCGTCGACATTGGCCTGTCCTGGCGGGCTTCGGGGAGCACTCCGCCCGGTCCCTATAAGCGAGGAGGGCACGATGACCACCGCACTCGACCTGACCGACCTCCGTGTGCAGGCCGACGCCACCATCGATCGGCTGATCGACGAGGCAGGCCTCACCCGACGCAACAACCGGTTCTTCGCGGGCGCGAAGGAGGCCACCTCGGTGAGCCCCGCCGGTGCGCTGCGGATCGCGGAGAAGTGGCAGCGGACCACTCAGGCGTTCATGTTCACCACCATCTCCAGCCTCGGTGCCCACGGGCGACGTCTGGCTCGCGACTACACAGTGAGTCGAGAGGTACTCGGAGCGTATCAGATGGCCTACCGAGTCATCGGGGACGATCTGGACAATCGGGCGGCGGCGTTCGCGGAGGTCGCACCGGAGGGTGTGGACGGTGTCCACTACCTGTGGTGGGCGGACACGATCTGCGCGCCGCTGCGCTCGGCCCTGGGCAGCGCGGACGCGCCCGCCGAATCCCCCGCGCTGACCCGCATCCTCGACGTCATGGACGCCATGGCGGCCGAGGAACTGGGTGGCGCGGTCCAGCTCCGTGTCGTGGAGACCATCGCCCTCGACATCGCGGTCGCGTTCCGGCGCCTGTACGGCAAGGTCACCGTGGACGGTCGCCAGGTCCTTCCCGAGCAGCGCGACTACGCCTGGATCGACTCGCACATCCGGGCGGAGACGGGCCACGCCGCGTCCGTCAGCGACGACGAGGCCGGCATGAGTCACCTGGTCTCCACCCCGGCCGAGGCGCAGCACTTCGTCGCGCTCGCGGAGTCCTACATCCCGGCCTGGGCGGACCTGCTGGACGACTTCGCCCGGGACCTGTCGTAGCGCGACCAACCGAGAACGGCACTGACGGCCGCCACCGACGACGCCCCGGGGCCCGTGGTGGCGACCGCCGGAGTCATCCGGCTTCGAGGATAGGAGCTGCCATGCGATCGTCCCTCCCCACAGTGGAAACAGACGCCGTCGTCAACGAAGTGAACGAGCTGCGTGCCCGCTACCAGCGCGAGACCGAGCCCGGGTCGCCGGAGGCACTGCGCCGGCTGGCCGGTTGGATCGCCGACTCGGCGTCGCTCGGTGCCCAGCCCGCGGCCAGGGCACTCGTCGAGGACCTGTCCGGCGCACACGACACGCCGCAGCTCACGGCCACGAAGCGGCACATCAACTCGCGGGCCGACAACACGCTCCTGTCCGTGTTCTCGGCCGCGTACTTTCCGTCCCTCGGTCTGGACTACCTGGAGTACGAGCCCATCCCGTCCGACCCCGTGCTGGTGGAGCGCTACCCGAGCCCGACGATGCCGGTCAACCTGCTCCGGCACAGCGCCGGCTTCGACAGTAGGGTCGTCGTGGCGCTCTTTCCGGAGAACCACATCGACGGTCGCCAGGAGCCGGACGACCTGATCTTCTACTTCATCGACAAGTTCGTCACCCGGCACGGCCTCACCCGCCGGCTCATCGACGCCGCCATGGTCCCGGGCTCGTTCCCGCTGCTCACCGGCGTCGACGACAGCGGCGTCGAGCGGGCCGCCGGCTCCTGGGTCCGGCTGCACGAGTTCCACCACCGCACGGGCAGCATGCCGATCCCGCAGTTCCTGTCCGCGAAGAGCTACAAGCCGCTCGCCGGCCTGGAGGAGATGCGGGTCGACGTCAAGTCGATGCTGGTCTGCCTCGACGACGCGGACATCGATCGTGAACTCGCCGCGCTGACCTTCGAGTTCGTCCTGGCCGAGCGGCTGCTGCGCTACTCGGTCGAGGGGATCCCGAAGCCGAACTACGACGCGATCGCGTCGCAACTGCTCTTCAACTACCTGCGCGAACAGGGCGCCCTGACGATCGACGAGGGACGGATCCGGCTCCTGCCGAGCCTGCCCGAGGCGCTGAGCACGCTCGTCACCGAGATCACCGAGCTGGAGGACGTCGTCCTGACCGAGGGGGTCGAGGCCGCCCGCGCGGGCCTGATCGACTTCACCCGCCGGTACACCCGGTACGACGAGGAGAAGCGGGAGTTCCTCCACGTGCCCTTCTTCGCCGAACTCAAGGAGCGACTCGGCGTGTGAGTCACGCCGGCCGCCCTCCCGACGACGTGCGGCTCCGCCCCTCACCCCGCTGGAAGGTACCGACCATGACCACCGTTATGAACTCGACCGAAACCGGCATCCTCGGCACGTGCGACATCGACGCCGACAGCCTCGCCACGGACCTCGACACCATGGCGTCGTTTCCCTACACGGACAAGTACAGCGACTTCGTCTGCGGCGCCTGGAAGAGTTGCGCGGTGTGGAACGGCACGGGCCTCGGCCTCGACGCGGGACTCGACCCGTTCGAGGGCCCGGCCGTCGTCACCGACCTGGGCCAGCGCCTGCCGTACGTGCGGCACCTGGTGGGTGAGCTGTTCGACATGTCCCGCCTCAAGTACGGCCGGCTCGCCCGGCTGACCCCCGGCAGCGCGCTCGTGCCGCACCGGGACTACCTCGAACTCGACAGCAACCTGATCCGGATCCACCTTCCGCTGGAGACCCACGAGTCCTGCGTCAGCTCGCACAACACGACGCTCTACCACATGAACGTCGGTGAGATCTGGTTCCTCGACGCCACCCAGGCCCACAGCGCGGTCTCCGGGTGGACGAAGGACCGCACCCACCTCGTGCTCGACTTCCAGGCCGACTCGCTCGCCGCCTGCTTCACCGGCGAGGTCCAGCCGCCCAGCATCCCGAGCACGCACCAGGTCGCGCGGCAGCCGATCGACCAGGAGGAACTCGCCGCGTTCGAGCGCGCCGGGGTGCTCATGGACACCACCAACTACCGGGACTTCCTGAAGATCGCCATCAAGACGATGTTCACCCGGGACATCACCCCGGACAACGTGTTCGACCTGCTGGAGGGGGCGGCCCGGCACTCGCCCGTCGCCGCGCGGCTCGACATGATCCCCCCGATGCGGACGTACTTCCTGCTGGCCCGAGAGTCCTGAGGCGGATCATGCGACACGCCAGCCAAGTCTGTGTCGTCGTGGACGGGTACTCGACGGCCAACGCGCTCGCGCCGGCCCTCGCCGGTTACGGCTTCGGCGCGGTGCACGTGCAGAGCGACCCGGACCTGCCGCAGTTCCTCCTGCGCACCGGCGTCGACCACGCCTATCTCGACACCTACCTTCACGACGGCGACGTCGGCACCATCGTCGACCGGCTCGACCGGGCGGGCCTGCGCGCGCGCAGCGTGGTGGCCGGCGCCGAGACCGGGGTCGAGCTGGGTGACCAGTTGGCCAGGGCCCTCGGCGTGCCCGGCAACGATCCGGCGACCACCCGGTGCCGCCGCGACAAGCACCACATGGCACGCGCCGCGGCGGCCGGGGGCGTCGCCGTCATCCCGCACCTGAGCACCGCCTCCCGCGACGAGGCGGCGGAGTGGCTGCGCGCGGGAGGTTGGCTCGGCGACGCCGTCGTCAAGCCCCGAGCCAGTTCCGGCAGCTTCGGCTTCCTGCGGTGCCGCTCCGAGGCGGACCTCGACATTGCGTTCAAGAGCTGGCTGGGCGCACCCGACGTGTTCGGCGACCCCATCGGGGAACTCCTCGTCCAGCCGTTCATGACCGGCGACGAGTACGCCGTCAACACCGTGTCGGCGGGGGGCGGGTACGTCGTCTCGGACATCTGGCACACCAGGAAGCGCCACGAGGGCGGTACGGCGCTCTACGACCTGGAACGGCTCGTCGATCCCCGCGATGCCGTCTTCGAGCAGCTGCACGGCTTCGTCGGGACCGTGCTCGACGCCCTGGACATCCGCGAGGGGACGGCGCACACGGAGGTCATGATGATCGCCGGTGAGCCGGTGCTCGTCGAGACCGGCGCCCGGTTCATGGGCTCGATCGACATCTCGCAACTGACCGAGGCGACGGGCACCAACGCGGTGCAGTTGGTGGCCGAGACGATCGTGGCCCCGGACCGCTTCGCCGCCCGGGTCCGCGAGGGCTGGCGTCCCGTGCTCCGCCGGCACGCCGCCATGGTGCAGTTGCTGTCCCGCCACTCGGGGACCCTCGCCGGCTACGACCTGCCCCTGCTGCGCGGGCTGCCGTCCTTCCACACCGTCGACACCTACCTGGAGACCGGCGACCCGTTGCAGGTCACCGTCAACTCGTACACGACCCCGGGCCTGGTCTTCCTGGTCCACGAGAGCCCGGAGACGATCTCGGATGACTACCGCCAGATTCGCGAACTGGAGGCAGCGGGTGCCCTGTTCTTGTCGGCCTGACCAGCGCACGCCACGGCTGACCGTCGGCGGCACCGCACGCGCCCGCCGGCGGGCCGCCGCCACGCGGGAGGCAGCCGCATGAGCGCGCCGCACCGGTCGGCGTCCCAGGACCCGGCGACGGACTACCTGCGGGCGGTACGCGACGGTGAGCTGCCACCGGACCTGCCGGCGCGCACCGCCGGACGGGTGCTGGGGCCCGACATCGAGGCACAGAGCTTCCACCGGGTGATGTTCGTCGACGAGCGGGAGCTCACGTCGTTCTACGCCGACTTCACGGTGCTGCTCGACGTCGTGGGGCGGCTGCCGCACCTGCTCGCGGGTGGCAGCACGGCCGCGTTCGGCGCGCTGACCGACGTGCCGGAGGTGCTGCGCCCGCTGTTGGCCGGCACGGACCTGCCCGCCCTGGTGCCGTACGGCCGCGCCGACCTGATCCACGACGGGACCGGGTTCAAGGTCCTGGAGCTGGGCCTGAGCCCCGCCGTCGGCGGTGCCGAACGCACCGGCTGGCTCCCCGCCGTCATGGCGGAGCCGGCCTTCCGACCCTTCGCCGAGCGGCACGGGCTGCGACACCTCGATTCCATCACCGCCCTGCTCGACCTGCTGCGCACGGTGGAGACCACGCGCGCGGGGCACGACGCCGAGGCGCCCGGGCCGGCGGAGGTGCTGATGGTCGAGGCGACCGGCGCCCTCGCGGAGTGGGCCGGCGACTGGCGTCCCCTGGGCGAGTGCCTGGAGGCGTACTCCGATCGTCCGCTGCGGACCCGCCTGGCGGAGGTCGCGGACCTGCACGACCCGGACGGCAGCGTCGCCGACCACGTCGCCGGGGTGACCCACCTCCTGCGGTTGTTCAACCTGACGGAACTCGCGGAGGAGCCGGATCCCGTGGCGGCCTGGCAGCGGCTGCATCCGGAGCCGGGCTCCGCCCTGCCGCCGATGGCCACCTCGCCGGTGCACGACATGTACAACAGCAAGGCCTGCCTCGCCCTGGTGTGGCTCCCCCAGGTGCAGAACGCACTGACCGACGGCGAACGCGCCGCGTTGCGGCGCATCCTTCCCGAGACGACCCACGTCGACGCGGCCACCGACCTGACCGGCTTCGTCCGCGACCGGGCGGACACCATCCTGAAACCCACCACCCTGGCCCGTGGCGAGGGCACGGTGGCCGGCTGGACGGTCGACGACGGGACGTGGCGGGCGGCGCTCGCCTCGGCGGCCGAGAGCGGTCGCCACATCCTGCAACGGAGGGTCGTCCAGCGGGCGGAGCCGGGCTTCGACACCGACGGCGTGACGGAACGCGACTGGTACGCGGTATGGGGGATGCACTACGGGCCCGGCGGGCACACCGGCTTCTCCTGCCGCCTGACCACGGTGCCGGGGACCGTGGTCCGAGGCATCTCGAACGTCCTGCTGGCACCGGTGCTGCTGCACCCGGGGGCCTGAACATCGCCGCCGGTCACGGGTAGGAGATCACCCTGAAGAAGAACTTCCGCCTGCTGTGGAGCGCCGAGACCGTCAGCCAGTTCGGCTTCGAGGTGGCGACGGTCGTCATCCCGCTGTTCGCCGTGAAGACCCTGAACGCCACACCGGCGCAGGTCGGTTTCCTGGTGACCTGCGAGTTCCTGGGCTTCCTGCTCCTCGGACTACCTGCCGGCGCGTGGATCGACCGCCGGCGCGGGGAACGGGTCCTGGTGTTCTCCAGCCTGGGCCGTACGGCCGTGTTCGGGGTCGTCGCGGCACTGGCGCTGGCCGGCAACCTCACCATGCCCGCGCTGTACGCGTTGATGTTCGCGGGAAGCCTGTGCACGGTCTTCCTGGGGATCTCCTACCAGAGCGTCCTGCCGCGGATCGTCGACCGGCAGCTGCTGCCCGGCGCCAACTCGCGGGTGGAGTTCACCCTCTCCCTGGCGGAGATCACCGGCCCGGCCATCGCCGGCTTCCTGATGGCGCTGGCCACGTCGTCGTACGTCCTCGGCGCCACGGCCGTCTGCTTCGGCATCGCCACCGTGCTGCTCAGCCGGATCCGGGTGACCGGGGCGGCGGCAGCCCCGCCGGCACGCAACACCACGCTGGTCCGGGACGTGCGCGACGGCATCGCCTACGTGCTGCGGGTGCCGATGTTCCGGGTGATGGCGCTCCGCAGCTCGACGTACAACTTCTGCAACATCGCGACCACCACCATGTTCCTGCTGCTGCTGGCGTCGGTGCTGCGGCTGCCGTCGGCGTACATCGGGATCATCTTCTCCGGCGCCGGTGCCGGCGCGACCCTCGGTGCCCTCCTGGCGGTGCGGCTGTCCCGGCGCTTCGGCGTCGGGACGACCGTCCTCGCCGCGTGCGTGCTGGCGGGGATCGCCTCGATTCCGCTGCCGTTCGCACGCAGCGGCACCTGGCTGATCGTCGCCGGCATCGGCTACGGCATCGCCTCGGGATGCATCGTCGTCTCCAACATCCTGCAACTGTCGGTCCGGCAGGCGCTGTGCGCGCCGGGCATGCAGGCGCGGTTGAGCGCGACGATGCGGTTCCTGGTCTGGGGCGTGATCCCGCTGGGCGCGTCGGTCGCCGGGCTGGTCGCGAACGTCATCGGCGTCCGCCAGACCCTCGCGCTCGCGGTCGCCGGCGAGCTCGTCTCCATCGTCCCGCTGTACTTCTCGCCGCTGCGGCGGGTGGTGGAGATGCCCACCGAGCCCGAGTCCGGGCCCGAGCCGGCCCCGGAGTCGCAGCCCGAAGGGGCGGCGGGCGACGGGGCACGGCCGGAGGCACGGCAGCTCAGCGACTGAGTCGAGCGACCTCGTCGTCGTCCAGCGTGATGACGCCGGCGAGGTACTGGCGCGTCGACCCGCCCAGGACGACCCGGTCGCCGCGCAGCTCGCAGTTGGCGTGGATGGTCAGCGTCTTGCCGAGCCGGGGAGAGAACTGACGGGACGTCAGGCTGGTCCTGCCCAGCACCTCCGCCCAGTAGGGGACCAGCATGCAGTGGGACGACCCGGTGAACTGGTCCTCCGGGATCGACAGCTTGGGGCCGAAGAAGCGGGCGACGAAGTCGGAGGAGACGCCGGGGGCCGTCACGACCACCCCGCGCCGGTCGAGGGTCCCGAGCATCCGCTGGTCGGGTTCGATCGCGCGCAGGTCCTCCTCGTTGTCGTAGACCGCCATGTAGTCCATACCGCCGTAGACGGCGGTGGGCGCGATCGACAGCCCGGCGAGCAGGGCCTCCGGCGGGTCGACCCGCTCGCGCGGCAACGCGGGGAAGGACATCGAGAACTGCCCCTCGGGCGTACGGCTGACCACGAGGGGACCCGTGTTGGAGTGGAAGGTGACCTCGTCCCACTCGGGCCGCAGGTGGTGCAGCACCACGTGGGCCGCGGCGAGCGTGGCGTGCCCGCACAGGTCGACCTCCATCGACGGCGTGAACCAGCGCAGCGCGAAGCTGTCGCCCCGGTCGATGATGAACGCGGTCTCCGCGAGGTTGTTCTCCAGGCCGATCGCCTGCATCACCTCGTCGCTGAGCCACTCGTCCAGGGGGCAGACCGCGGCCGGATTGCCGAAGAACACCCGGTCGGTGAACGCGTCGACCTGGTACAGGGGAATTTCCATCGTGCCTCCAACTGGTGTCAGTGTCGTTCGCGGGCCGCCGGCCCGATCGCCTGCACGCGCTCGATGAGCTGTCGCCGTTCGTCGGCGTCCATGGGGATGGCCCAGCCGCTGGCCGCCGACTGGTGGATGTTGACCACGGCCGAGCCCCGGTCGGCGCGGATGTTCATGCCGGAGCACTCGCCGCCGAGCACGTAGAGCCCGAGCACCACGTGGTGGGGCACCGGCTCGGCATCGGCCTCGGGGGCGAACCGGCACTCGGCGAGCTGCACGCGGCGCTGGGCGAGCCAGCCGTCGGGGCCGCGTTCGGCCAGCCGGGCGGCGATCGTGTCCGCGTCGTGGTCGGCCCCGAGCATGACGTCGTGCCCGCCGGACGAGTGCCCGAACTTGAACACGTACTCGGCGCGGTCCGCCAGCAGGCGGTCACGGTTCTCCGGAGTCACCGAGACGGTGTGGGGCACGTAGCGGGCGACCATGTCGCGCACGCCTTCGGGCAGCAGGCTGGCGAAGCGCTCCTCCCAGAACATCGCCATCCAGCGCTTGTGCGTGCGGATCTCGGCCTCGAAGAGGTTGATCACGGAGGCACCGCTGCCGACCAGCCGGGTGATGAAGTCGTAGTCGTCGTCCATGTCCTCGTGCATGAAGCCGCGATAGACCAGGGTGCGCTTTCCGGCCGCCGGATCGAGCCACCGCTCCGGATAGTCGGCGTGGAAGACCAGCTCGACCGGCACGTCGGGCAGGCGCCGGCGCAGCGTCTCGGTCAGCAACTCGAAGCCGAAGTAGCCGACCCCGATGCGGCTCGACCAGTCACACACCACCACCCGGTCGAAACTGCCCTGGTGGAAAGCCCTGATGACGACGTCCGCGATCTGTTCCTCGGGCCGCGGCGTGCCGGCGAGCCACGGAATGTCGACCGCCTCACCCATCACCTGATAGCAGTCGTGGAACTCGAATCCGGAAATCGACGAGTCGATGTTGAATTCACAGAACTGGTATCCGGACGGGGTCGGCAGCACGTCGACGCGGGCGAAGACCTGCTCGACGGAATCCAGTTGTTCCCAATTGACGAAGGGCGCGATCTCGGCGGGCAGGCCGAATTCCGTCAACAGTTTCTCGGGAGGCCCCGACCGGAGGAACTCGCGGATCACCGTCGTCTGCGCCTCGATCATGGCGCAGGCCGCCTCCGCCATCCGGTCGAACTCGTCCCGGTCGATGACCAGCGGATAGGGGATGAACCGCATCCGGGTGGCACCGAGATCGTCCATGAAGCGCCGTACCGACGGCGCTGCCGCGACGAGCGCGGACCGCGCCGGCTCGGCCTGAAGCGCGGCCACCAGCGGCGCGTTCAATTCCGCGAAATTGCAGTCCGAGTTGTCGTGTCGCACCGTGAACCGCACCCCTTCGCCCGACTCGTTATTGAATCGGCTGCGAGTGTACGGCACGAGCGGCTTGGCGGGCAGGGGCGAACTCGCGGTATTGATTGCGGACACGGTAAGTGTCGAACATTTCAGGGGTCGACCGGTCCGGGGTCGCCGAGTACAGTGACCGGCCGTCGGCTGGTCCCGCTTCACACGCGACGGCGACGACATCGGCCGTGGCAATCCCGATTTCGTCGCGTGACCCGTGCCGGACACGTGGCGGAGCCATTACGGGGAATCATCACCCGAGACCCGTCCCCGGATTCGGCCCGGTACGCATCCGTCATCCCCGCAGAGACAGGATCACCGCCATGACCGCACTCCTGGACGCCGTCGCCGCGGGCGTCACCATCCACGACCTCAGCCAGCCGTTCGAGGAGGGGATGCCCTGCGCGCCGAACCATCCCGGGTTCCGCCTGGCCCTGCTCCGTCGGCACGGCGACGTGGTGCGTGCCGACGGCGGTTCGTCGGCCGGCGAGCTCATCGTCACCGGCGGGCACGTCGGGACCCACGTCGACGCGCTGTCGCACATCTCGCAGGACGGGCTGCTGCACGGCGGCCACGACGCCGCCGAGGCGCAGTCGGGTGGCCGGTTCCGCGTACACGGTGCCGAGACCATTCCGCCGCTCGTCCGGCGGGGGGTGCTGCTGGACGTCGCCTCGGCCCACGGAGTCGACGTCCTTCCCGGCGGGTACGGCGTGACCGCCGACGACCTCGAACGGTGCCTGCGGCGTACGGGTGTGCGGCTGGCCGAGGGCGACGTGGCGCTGGTGCGTACCGGCTGGTCCCGGCACTGGTCGGATCCGGCGGCCTACCTGGGTCTCGACACGGGCGTGCCCGGGGTCGACCCCTCCGGCGCGGCCTGGCTCGCGGAGCACGGGGTCGCCCTGACGGGCGCGGACACCACCGCCTACGAGCAGATCCCTGCCGGCGCCGGGTTCCGGGTGCTACCGGTCCACCGCCTGCTGCTGGTGGAGGCGGGCATCTACATCGTCGAGCACCTGCGGCTGGACTCGCTGGCCGAGGCCGGCGTGAGCGAGTTCCTGTTGGTCCTCGCCCCGCTGCCGATCGTCGGCGGCACGGGCTCGCCCGTACGCCCGCTGGCCGTCGTGTGACACGTGCCCGCCCGCCTAGCGCCCCCGCCCGTCGTCGCTCGGGCACGTAGTCTCGCCCGGTGATCGAGATGCCGCTCACCGCCCGGCAGTGGCGTCGCCGGGCGACGGTCGCCGCCGCCGTCGCCTTCGCGATTGCCTGCATCGGTGCGCCCGTCAGGCAGGCGGTGACGAGGGCGATCGAGGCAGGGCGGGGCGAGAAGACGCCCGCTGCGGCGGCCGAGGCGTACCTCCTGGCGGTCTTCCAGCCGGACGAGAACCCCGACATCAACCGGTGCCTGTGCGGCGACAATCGGGACGAGCTGTTTCGGCAGGCCCGCGACCTGCGCAAACAGGTCGAGTCGCAGGTCACGTTCGGCGTACGGGTCGAGGCCACCAACTGGCAGACCGACCCGGACGGCACGGTCTCCGCGATGGTGGACCTCCGGTTCACGGAGGTCGCCCCCTCGGGGAGCGTCACCTTCACCGGTGCCACCCACCGGTGGCGCTTCCAGACGACGGAGGAGGGCGGCTTCGGCGGCGGCTGGAAGGTCTGCCGCGTCGACGCGCCGCCGCTGTGCGGCACCTACCTCCGCTGCTGAAGACACCTGGTTGCCCAGGCTCTCTGCTGCTCAGGAAGCGGAGGGTGTGGGATTCGAACCCACGAAGACATCGCTGCCTTACCGGTTTTCAAGACCAGCGCCATCGGCCACTAGGCGAACCCTCCCGGGCCGCGCGCCCGAGGGTGCGCGACGTGCCTAGTCTGCCACGGACCCGCTGCGGGCGAGCGGGCACCGCACCCGCGCTGGCATGATCGACGGCGTGTGGGAGAACCCGTCGGTGGTGCTGATCAGCGGAATCATGGCCGCCGGAAAGTCCACTGTGGCCGATGCGCTGGCCCGGCGGCTGCCCCGCTCGGTGCACCTGCGCGGCGACGTCTTCCGACGGATGGTGGTCAGCGGCCGGGAGGAGATGACCGCCCAGCCGTCGCCGGAGGCGTGGCGGCAGCTGCGGCTGCGCTACGGGCGCAGACGCCCCGGATCGGGCTCTGGCTGGACACTTCGGCGCTGACCCCGGCGCGGACGGTGGACGAGATCCTGGCCCGGGCGTGGACCGACGGGCAGGTGGGGTAGACACGGAACATGCGCGCGATGACTGTCCCGGAGCCCGGCGGACCCGACGCACTGGTCTGGAGCGAGGTGCCCGATCCCGAGCCCGGCCCGGGCGAGGTGGTCGTCGACGTGCGGGCCAGCGCGGTCAACCGGGCCGACCTGCTGCAACGGCAGGGGCACTACCCGCCGCCGCCGGGCGCGCCCGCGTACCCCGGGCTGGAGTGCTCCGGAGTGATCAGCGCGATCGGGCCCGACGTGGCCGGCTGGGAGGTGGGCCGGGAGGTCTGCGCGCTGCTGGCCGGCGGCGGCTACGCGGAGCGGGTCGCGGTGCCGGCCGGGCAGCTCCTGCCGGTGCCGGCCGGCGTCGACCTGGTCGACGCGGCGGCGCTGCCCGAGGTCGCCTGCACGGTCTGGTCGAACGTGGTGCAGGTGGCCCGGCTCGGCAGGGGCGAGACGCTGCTGCTGCACGGCGGCGGCAGCGGCATCGGCACCTTCGCGATCCAGCTCGCGGTGGCGCTGGGCGCCACGGTCGCGGTCACCGCCCGCGCCGCGAAGCACGAGCGGCTGCGTGAGCTGGGGGCGACGCACACGATCGACTACCGGGAGCAGGACTTCGTCGAGGAGGTCCGGCGGGTCACCGGCGGCCGGGGCGCCGACGTCATCCTCGACATCATGGGTGCCGCCTACCTGCCCCGGAACGTGGCGGCGCTGGCCACGGGCGGCCGGCTGGTGGTGATCGGCATGCAGGGTGGCCGCAAGGGCGAGCTGGATCTCGGGGCGCTGCTGGCCAAGCGGGGCACGATCGCGGCCACCGCGCTGCGGTCCCGGTCGTTGGAGGAGAAGGCGGAGATCGTGCGCGGCGTACGCGAGCAGGTGTGGCCGCTGGTCGAGTCGGGGGCGGTCCGGCCGGTCGTGGACCGGCGGGTGCCGATGACGGAGGCGGCGCGGGCGCACCGGCTGGTCGAGACCAACGACCACGTCGGCAAGGTGCTGCTCACCACCGGCTGACGCGCGGTCCGCCCCGGCGGATCAGGACGCCGGCGTCGGGTCCGCGACCTCGCGGGGGAGCACCAGGCGGGCGCCGGGGCCCTCACCGGCGAGCGAGTCGCCGGGGTTGTAGAGCGTGCAGCGTTGCAGGGACAGGCAGCCGCAGCCGATGCAGCCGTCGAGGTCGTCGCGGAGCTTCGTCATCAGCCGGATCTTCTCGTTGAGCCGCTCCCGCCAGGTCGCGGAGAGCCGCGCCCAGTCGTCCGCGCTGGGCGTGCGGGACGCGGGCAGGGAGTCCAGCGCCTCCCGGATCTCCTCGAGCGAGATGCCGACCTGCTGGGAGATCCGGACGAACGCCACCCGGCGCAGCTCGGTGCGGGCGTAGCGGCGCTGGTTGCCGCCCGTCCGCTCCGCCCGGATCAGCCCGAGTCGTTCGTAGTAGCGCAGCGCCGAGGGCGCGACGCCGCTGCGGACGGAGAGCTGGCCGATGGTCAGAGACTCGTGCATCACGTCGCCTTGAGTTGAAGTGGACTTCAACTTGCAGGCTAGCGGCATGACCACGACCACCGCCAGCGCGGGTCCGGCCCCGACCGCCGCGCCACCCCATGACCCCACCGCCGCGCCACCCCGCCGCTCGGGCGCCCCGCCGCTGCCGGGACCCGTCGCGCCGCTGTACGAGCGGGTGCGCGCGGGCCGGGAGTTCGGCGCGAACGTCCGCTCCACCGTCGACGTGCTCTGGGTGCTCTACGACCGGGTCCTCCGGGTCACCCCGGAGACCGTCGACGACCCCGGGCGGGACCGGTTCCTGCTCTCCAAGGGCCACGCCGTGGCCGGCTACTACGCCGTACTCGCCGCGAAGGGGTTCATCCCCGCCGGCTGGCTCGACGACCAGGGCGGGCCCGCCAGCCGGCTCGGCGACCACCCCGACCGGGTGCTGGTGCCCGGGGTGGAGATCGGCTCCGGCTCGCTGGGCCACGGGCTCGGGCTCGGCGTGGGCACCGCGCTCGGGCTGCGCGCCCAGGGCCTGCTGACGCCCCGGGTGCACGTGCTGCTCGGCGACGCGGAACTGGACGAGGGCTCCAACCACGAGGCGATCGCGTACGCGGGGGCGACCGGGCTGGGCAGCCTGACCGCGATCGTGGTCGACAACAGCTCCGCCACGCACGGCTGGGCGGGCGGCGCCGCGGCCCGGTTCACCGTCAACGGCTGGACCGCCACCACCGTCGACGGGCACGACCACGACGCCCTGCACACCGCCCTGACCGGGCACGACAACCACCGGCCGCACGTCGTCGTCGCGGTCGTCGATCAGGGGGAGTGACAGTGCGGGACCGCTTCATCGAGACCACCACCACGCTGCTGGCGGAGGATCCGCGTACGGCCCTGGTGCTGGCCGACATCTCCGCCGCCGCGTTCACCCCGGCCGCGTACCGGCACCCGGACCGGGTGCTGAACGTCGGCATCCGGGAACAACTGCTGGTGGGCGTGGCCGGTGGGCTCGCCCTGACCGGGCTGCGGCCGATCGCGCACAGCTACGCCCCGTTCCTCGTCGAGCGGGCGTACGAGCAGCTCAAGCTCGACCTGGACCACCAGGGCGTGGGGGCGGTGCTGGTCAGCGTCGGCGCGTCGTACGACCGGGCGGCCGCCGGCCGGACCCACCTGTCGCCGGCCGACGTCTCGCTGATCGACACCCTGCACGGCTGGACCGTGCACGTTCCCGGTCACCCCGACGAGGTGCCGGCGCTGCTGCGGGACGCGGTGGCCGCCGACGGCTCGGCGTACCTGCGACTGTCGACGCTGCACAACGCCCGTCCGTACGGCGGCGACGGCGCGCTGCAGGTGATCCGGGACGCGGGGCCGGGCGCACCGCTGCTGGTCGCGGTGGGGCCGGTGCTGGACGCGGCGGTGGCGGCGGTGGCCGACCTGGGCGTGACGGTGGCCTACACCCACCGGCCGCGGCCGTTCGACACGGCGGGCCTGCGGGCGCTGGCCGGCGACGCGGTGATCCTGGTGGAGCCCTACCTGGCCGGTACGTCGGCCCGGGTGGTGGCGGCGGCCCTGGCCGACCGGCCGCACCGGCTGCTGGCGCTCGGCGTGGGACGGGAGGAGCTGCGCCGCTACGGCTCGGCCGAGGACCACACCCGCTGGCACGGGCTGGACGCCACCGGGCTGCGCCGTTCGGTCGCCAACTTCCTGGACGCGGCGCCGGTGCCGGCCGGCCGCTGAGTCACGCCGGCCGCGGCGGCGTGAAGGCCGGCGGCGGGAGGCGGCGCGGGAGGGCGGGAGGGGTCAGCGGGTCGGGGCGCCGAGGGGGCGGCGGCGGGTGCGCTCGCGGCCCAGGATCCAGATCGCCTCGACGCCGTCCTTCCAGGTGATCTTCTTGCCCTCTTCGCGGCCCCGCGCGCGGTAGCTGATCGGGACCTCGTAGGGGCGGATGCGCTGGCGCAGCAGCTTGCCGGTGACCTCGGCCTCCATGCCGAAGCCGCGCGAGCGGATGTCGAGCGAGCGGTAGAGCGCGACCGGCATCAGCTTGAAGCAGGTCTCCAGGTCGCCGATGTAGGAGTTGAACAGGACGTTCGCCGCCATCGTGACGCCCTTGTTGCCCATCACGTACCAGAAGCTGTAGGCGCTGTGGCTGCCGAAGGTGCGGTTGCCGTAGACCACCGTGGCCCGCCCGTCGAGCACCGGGTCGAGCAGCTTCGGGATGTCCAGCGGGTCGTACTCCAGGTCGGCGTCGAGAATGACCATGTAGTCGCCCTCGGCGTTGTCGACAGCCGTCTTGATGGCGGCACCCTTGCCGGCGTTACGCTGGTGGGTGATGACCCGCAGGCGCGCGTCGTCGGCCCGACCGAGGATCTCACCGGTGCCGTCCCGGCTGCCGTCGTCGACCACGACCAGCTCGATCTCACACGGGTAGTCGACCGCCAATGCCTGCTTGAGGGCATCCGCGATGCGTTCTTCCTCGTTGTAGACCGGCATGAGGATCGAGAGCTTCACGGGAATCTCCACGGTGGCGACGATATGTCGGCCCTAGCCTAGCCTGGCGGTTGACGACGCGGTGCTCAGCACTGCGGGCATTGGGCGCGGCGACCTCAGGTTCATGGTGTTTACTGCCGCCATGTCGGCAGTCGGCTACCCGCTCGCCCTGGCGCCGGTCGCCGCGATCGGACTGCTCGCCGTCGCGCTCCGTCCGGTCGCGGTCGGGACCGTGGCGGGGCGGCGCCTCGCGCTGGTCCGGGCGGCTCTGGTGACCGGGGCGTTCGCGGTGCTCACGGTGGAACTGCTGGGCGCGCTGCGGCTGCTCACCCGGCCGGCGTTCGCCGTGGCCTGGCTGACGTTCCTCGCCGGCGCGCTCGCCGCCGTCGGCTGGCGACGCCGCCGGGACGAAGCGCGCGGCACGGCCGTGGTCGCCGCCGCGCACCGCGCGATCGAGGTCGTCGCCGCGCCCGAACCCGCGCTGGTCGGCGCGACGGCCGGGCCGGCCGTCGGCGCCCCGCCCCCTCCGCCGCCGCCGGCCGCCGCCGCACGCCGCGTCGCACCCCGCCCCGCCGGCTGGTGGACCCGGCTGGCTGACGCCTGGCGTACGGCGGGTCGGGGCGAGCGGCTGCTCGCCGGCACGGTCGGCGGGCTGCTGCTGGTCGAGTTGCTGATCGCCCTGCTGGCCGAGCCGAACAACTTCGACTCGCAGACCTACCACCTGCCGAAGGTCGAGCACTGGGTGGCGCAGGGCGGCCTGGACTTCTGGCCCACCGCCATCCACCGGCAGGTGACCATCCCGCCCGGGGCCGAGTACCTGCTGCTGCACCTGCGCCTGTTCACCGGCGGGGACGCGCTGCACCACCTGGTGCAGTGGGCGGCCGGTGTCGGCGTACTGCTGGCGGCCACCCGGATCACCGCGCAGCTCGGCGGGGGACGGCGGGCCCAACTGCTGACCGCGTTCGTGCTCGCCACCACCCCGATGGTGGCGCTCCAGGCGACCAGCACCCAGACGGACCTGGTCTGCGCCGCCTGGGTGGCCTGCGCGGCCACGGTGGCGCTGGACGGGCTGCGCCGGCGCGCCGGGGCCGGGGCGGTGCTGGGGCTGGGGGCGGCCACCGGGCTGACCGCGCTGACCAAGACCAGCGGCCTGGTCGCGGTCGGGCCGCTGCTGCTGCTCTGGGGGCTGGCCCAGCTCCGGCTGGCCCGGACCGGTGCCGCGCCGGACCGCGCCGGACGGCCCGACCGGGGCACCGACGCGTCCCGGACCGGTCGCGTCCGGTCGCGGCGGCAGGTGCGTCGGACGGTCGCCGGGTCGGCGCTGATCCTGCTGGTGGCGGTGGTGGTGGTCGGGCCGTTCCTGGCCCGGGTGACCGCCGAGTTCGGGCATCCGCTCGGGCCGCCCCGGCTGCGCGAGTCCATTCCGATGGAGCGGCACGACCCGCCGTCGCTGCTGGTCAACGCGCTGCGGATCGCGCACACCGCGTTCGACACGCCGCTCGCGCCGCTGCGCCGGGCGGGTGCCGAGGCGATCGTCGGCGCCGCCGGGATCATCGGGGTGGACCCGCAGGACCGGGCCACCACCTTCGGGCGGGAACGGTTCCCGGTGCCGTCGTGGTACCCGGACGAGGACCGGGTGGCCTTCCCGCTGGCCGGGGCGCTGGCGGCGATCGGGGCGGCGTACGCGCTGGCCCGGCCCGGTCGGGTCGCCCCGACGCAGGCGGGTCCGCTGCGCGCGTACGCGGTGGTCGTGGTGGCGGCCGTGCTGCTGCACACCGCCATGATCAAGTGGCAGCCGTGGGGGAACCGCCTGCTGCTCTACGCGCTGGCGCTGGCCGTACCGCTGGCGGGGCTCTGGCTGGACGCGCTGTTCCGACGCCGGGCCGGCGGCGCGGGTGGCCGGCGGGCGGTGGCGGCCGGGCTCGCGGTGAGCGTGCTGGCCGGCTGCGCGCTGGCCGGGGTGCTGGCGGTGTCGTACGGCTTCCCGCGCCGGCTGGTCGGGGCGGGCTCGGTCTTCACCACCTCCGAATGGGACACCCGGTTCCTGCGGCGTCCCCAGTGGGCGGAGGAGTTCCGCTGGGCCGCCGGGGCGGTACGCGCGACGGACGCCCGCCGGATCGGCCTGGTGCAGCAGAACGACAACTGGGAGTACCCCTGGTGGCTGCTGCTGCGCGACGGCGACGGGCGCCCGCCGGAGCTGGTGGCGCTCCAGTCGGTGCTGCCGGGGCGCCCGCCGGCCGACCCGGCCTCGGTGGACGCCATCGTCTGCACGGGCAGCCGACCGGCGTGCACGGCGCTGGTGCCGGCGGGCTGGCACGTGCAGTTCCGGGGCTACGTGGGCTACGCCCTTCCGCCGGGGAGCTGACCGCCGGGAAGCCCGCCGCCGCGCGATTCGACCGGATCGCCCAGTTCTGCACTCTGCGCGCAACGATTACGAGACGCATTCACATACCTCGAAGCCGACGCTACCTTCTGGTAACTCGATCGACGTCCCGCGATCGAGCCGAAAGGAGTGCGTCGATGCTTGGTTCCTCTGCCAGGCGCGAACGCGCGACCCGACGACGGGCCCTCACCGTCGTCGCCGCCGCCGCTCTCGTCCTGCCCATGCTCGCCGGAACGGCCTCCCCCGCCACCGCGGCCGACCGACCGGCCGTCCAGCCGCTCCCCGCCAACCTGGAGACGATCCGCGCCGCCGAGGCCACCGCGCTCTACGGCACGCCCGCCGTCCGCCCCATCGAGCAGCGCCGCACCGCGCTGATCACCATGGGCGACAGCCAGATCTCCGGTGAGGGAGTCGGCAACTACGTCCCCGGCACCCACCAGCCCGGCAACTGGTGCGACCGCTCGTACGACCAGGCGGTGTTCCGCACCGGGATCACCGCCAACGAGAAGTACAACATCGCCTGCTCCGGGGCGACCCCGTGGAACCTCATCCGGGGCGGGCCGACCCAGCACAACGAGCTGAACCAGGGCGACCACCTCGCCATCAAGGCGCGTAACACGCACATCAAGCTGATCTGGGTGGTGGTCGGCGCCAACGGCGAGGGCACGATCCAGTTCGGTCCGGTCGCCACCGACTGCGCCGTCAGCCGGGTCCTCCTCCAGGGCGCGTGCTACCCCACCTACACCGACCAGTGGACCGTCCGCACCGACGGCAGCCGGCGGGCGGTCCAGGACGCGCTCACCGACATCCGGCGGACCATGACCGGGGCCGGCTACCTGCAGACCGACTACGAGCTGGTGCTCATGTCGTACCCGAGCCCCTTCGGCCCCGACGTGGAGGACAACCCGAACTTCCCCGGCTGGTACGCCGGCGGTTGCTTGACCTACCTGGCCGACTCCGCGTTCGGGCGGAACAAGGCGGTGCCGCTGTTCGAGAAGTCGCTGCGCGCGGCGGCGGCCAACACCGGCACCCGCTACCTGGACGCCAGCCGGCTCTTCCACGGCCACGAGGTGTGCACCGACAGCACCTCGGTACGCGGGCTGCACATCGAGATCGGCGTCTGGGACGAGAACGCGGCACGGCAGTCGTTCCACCCGAACTACCGGGGACACGGCATGTTCGCCCAGTGCGTCACCCAGTTCTTCAACTCCGGGCAGCAGCGCGCCACCTGTGTCGACCCGGCCAGCACCGGCAACGGCGTGCTCTACGACGGGCTGTTCGAGTTCAAGCAGCTGCGCAACGCCGCCACGGGCACCTGCGTCGACGGCAAGGGCTACGACTCGCGCAACGGCACCCCCCAGCAGTCGTACGGCTGTCACGGCGGGCGCAACCAGGGCTTCTGGTACGACCCGACCCGCCAGTCGCTGCACTCGGAGCTCTCCCACGACCGCTGCCTGGACGTCTCGGGCGGGTCGCTGAGCGCCGGCACTGCGGTGAACATCCACGACTGCCACGGCGGCGCCAACCAGAAGTTCGTGCTGGCCGGCAACCAGATCAAGGCGGCCGGCAACGCCAACCTCTGCCTGGCGTTCGACAACCCGCTGCTGGGCACCCCCCGGCTGCGCCTGGCCGCCTGCTCCACCAGCAGCCGCCAGCAGTGGTCCTTCGAGTCCCGCAACTTCGCCAACCCGGTCGGCTACGGGCACGACGACTTCATCGGCTCCCGCGTCTACTGAGTCCGACCGCGTGAGCGGTGCCGCCCTCCCGGGTGGCACCGCCCGCGCCGGCCGGCGTGGGGTGGCCCGCCGTCACCGACGGGCCACATGCACACCTACTTCTGCCGGGCCGGCACGACGACCAGGCGGGCGACCCCGCCGTCACCCTCCTTGGCACCGGCCACGCCAACCGTCGTGCCGACCTTCACGTCGGCGGAGCGGATCGTCGTGCGACGCTCCACGACGCGCAGCTTGTCGCCGAAGGTCCAGGTCATGGTGAAGCCGTCGGCGGACTTCACGGTCATCGAGTCGCCGTCGACGGCGGTCACCTCGCCCCGCTGCACGGCGACGGTCCGCGTACCGCCGTCCTTCGTCCGCACCACGGCCTCGCCGTGCAGGGCGTCCCGCCGCAGCAGCACCCGGGCCTGCCGGCGCTCGCGGCGCTCCTCGGCGCGTTCCCGCCGCTTCTCCCCGGCCGCGCCCGGCGACGCCTGCGGCGAGGCGGGTGCGGCCAGCGGCTCGACGTCCAGGTCACCGGCGTCGAAGCCCAGCGCGGCCAGCGCCTGGCCCTCCGCGCCCAGCGCCGCGGCGACCTCGACGGCGGTCTCCCGGGCCGGCTGACCGGCCGGTCCGGCGGCGCCGCATCCGCCGACGCCGAGCGCGACGGCCGCGAGCAGCGTGGTGGTGGCGATTCCCCAACGTGCCATGGGTCTCCCTCTCGTCCGTGGAACCCCAGCCTCCCGCCCACCGGCGAGCGGAGGGTCAGAGCGATGTTCGGGTCCGGTAAGGATCCGGGGGCAGCCGGACGGTGAACGCGGCGCCGCCCTCCGGCGCGTGCCCGGCCGCGACGTCTCCGCCGAGCCGGCGGACCAGGCCGGCGGCGAGCGCCAGCCCCAACCCGCTGCCGACCTTGCGCACCCCCCGGTAGCGCTGGTGCAGGGCGCCGCGCTCGAAGGCGACCGCCAGGTCGTCGTCGGTGAGGCCCGGTCCGCCGTCGCGGACCTCGACGACGCCGCCCGCCAGCGGGTCCGCGCCGGCCGCCCGGACCGCGAGCACGATCGGCGCCCCCGGCGGTACGACCCGCAGCGCGTTCTCCAGCAGCCCGTCCACCACCTGCCGGATCCGGCCCGGATCGGTGTGGACCGGCACCGGCGCGTCCGGGATCTCCGCACGGAACGGCACCCCCACCGCCGCGCACCGGTCGGCCCAGGTCCGGCCCGCGTCGGCGGCCAGCCGGGCGAGGTCCACCGGCACCGGTTCGAGCGGGAAGTCGGCGGCCTCCAGCCGGGCCAACGCCAGCAGGTCGCTGACCAGCCGGTCCAGGTGCCGCGCCTCCGCGAGCACGGTACGACCGGCGCCGGCCGCGTCCGCCGGCCCGATCACCCCGTCGGCCAGTGCCTCGGCGTAGCCCCGGATCGCGGTCAACGGCGTGCGCAGCTCGTGCGAGACGGAGAGCAGGAACTCCCGTTGCCGGCCCTCGCTCGTCGCCAGCGCGGCGGCCAGCCCGTTCAGCGCGTACGCCAGGTCGGCCACCTCGTCGGGCGGCTCCACCGGCACGCGTACCGCCCGGTCCCCGGCGCGCAGCCGGGCGGCGGCGTCGGCGGCGCGCCGGATCGGTCGGGCCAGCCGGCGGGCGAGCAGCAGCCCGGCGGCCACCCCGGCGGCGAGCCCGGCCAGCAGCGGCAGCCAGAGGCTGGGCACCACCTGCCGCCACGGCGCGGCGGGCCGGGCCCGGGTCAGCACCACCCCGTTGCCGCCGGGCAGGGCCCGCCCCTCGATCAGCGTGCGCCGCCCGTCGATCACGCGGCGGGTCGACACGTTGCGCCCCTCGGCGACGCGCCGCACCACCCGTGGCGGCAGGCCGGGGCGCTCGGCCGCCCCGCCCCGGACGAGGTACGCGTCGACGCCCTGGGCGTTCAACTGCCGGACGATGCGCTCCTCGTCGGTGGTCCGCCCGGTCTCCAGCCTGGGGCGCAGCACCTCGGCCGCGAGCCGGGCCTGGGCGGCCAACGCCTCCCGGTCGTGCCGCTCCACGCCGCGTACCGCCAGGGGCACCGCGACGATCGCGGTGACCAGCACCGAGACCAGGGCGACCGCGCAGGTGACCAGCACCGCGCGGGAGGTCAGCGTCCGGCCGGGACGGTGCCGAGGCGGCGGCGCGACGGTCGGCTCAGCCATCGGCGGAGTACCCGACGCCCCGGTGGGTGCGGATCACGCCGGCCGCGCCCAGCTTCGCCCGGACCTGTGCGACGTGCACGTCGACCGTCCGGGTGCCGGCGTGCGCCGCGTACCCCCAGACCCCGGCGAGCAGCTCCTCCCTGGTGAAAACCCGCCCCGGCCGGGCCATCAGGTGCGCCAGCAGGTCGAACTCGGTGGAGGTGAGCTGGACCGGGGTGCCCGCGACCGTCACCGTCCGGCGGGTCGGGTCGAGCGCCACCGCGCCGACGACCCGGGGCAGGCCCGTGCCCTCGGGCGCCCCGGCGGTGCGCCGAAGCACCGCCCGCACCCGGGCGACCAGTTCGCGCGGGCTGAACGGCTTGGTGACGTAGTCGTCCGCCCCCAGCTCCAGCCCGACGACGCGGTCCACCTCGTCGTCGCGGGCGGTGAGGAAGATGACCGGCGTCCAGTCGCCGGCCTCGCGCAGGCGGCGGCAGACCTCGGTGCCGGTCATGGCGGGCAGCGCGATGTCGAGGACGCAGGCCACCGGGCGCAGGCGGCGGGCGGCGGCCAGCCCGGCCGCCCCGTCCCGTTCCAGGTGTACGCCGAAGCCGTCCCGGGTCAGGTAGAGCCGGACCAGGTCGGCGATGGCCGGCTCGTCCTCCACCACGAGGACGAGCCCGCGAGGCGCGGCGTCGACGGTCACCGGCCCATGATTGCCGACCCGGTGCCGCCGCGCGGGTCAGCGGATGTTCGGATTCGGTAAGAAGACGGTCAGCGCACCACGGCGGGCCGGAAGGCGACGGGCCGCGCGACCGGCGCCGCCTCGCCGATGGTGGCGACGAGCCGCTCCCGGGGCGTCCGCAGCCGGGTCCGGAAGGCGTGGTTGAGCAGCGCGTCGAGCTGCCACACCTGCTTCGGGTGGCGGGTGCGGATGAGGAACCGCTCGCGGATCCCGTCGATCGCGGTGGCGGCCAGCTCGACCGAGTGCAGGCGCGGGTCGGGGCTCCAGGTGACGTTGCTGAGCTCGCGCAGTTCCGTGTTGAGGTGCAGGCGCAGCCGGTGCAGCACGCGGGTCTGCTGGGTGACCACCAGCCGTCGGTGGGTCAGCAGGAGCAGGTACTCGCCGGCCATCGGGCGGTCCGGCCGGGCGCACCGGGTGACGAGGATGGTGGCGTCGCCGGAGCCGACGCAGCGCCGGAAGACCGGCATGTGCCGGGTGACGGTCTGCACCGCCAGCCCGGCCTCGGAGGCGGCCGGGAGGAACGTTCGGGAGAAGACGTCCATGCCCTGCCCAACGAGGCGCGACCTGGGGTGACGTGGGTCACGCGGGAATTTTGGAACTTCCACGTGCCGGAGCCGGAGGCGGACCTGCTTCGCTGTCGCAGTGCCCCGGCGACGTCTGGCTGCTCTGCACCGACGGCGTCAGCGACCAGGTCGACTATCACCTGATGCCGGAACTCCTCGCGGCACCGCGACCCGAGGAGGCTGTTCGGGACCTGCTCCACGGCACCCTGGACGCCGGCGGCGACGACAACGCCACCGCCGTGATCGTCCGGGTCTCCCCGCTGAAGGGGCCCACCCGCCGCAGACGCCGCTGGCCGGCACCCCGAGGTGGGGTGCCGGCCAACGGCGATCGGCTACTGCTGTCAGCTGTTCCAGTGCTCGGCGACCAGGTCGGCGGCCTGCTGCTCCCACTGGGCGTAGTGGTCGGGGTACGCCGACACCTGCACCGTCTGGGCGGCCTTCGTCAGCGGCATGTCCTGCCAGCCGTCGACCTGCTTCAGACCCTTGAGGAACGCGGTGGTGGAGTACTCGGGGTCGGTGATCTGCTCGACCGTGCCCCACCCGGAGGAGGGGCGCTGCTGGAACAGGCCCTGCGAGTCGTGGTCGTTGCGGTCACCGAGGTGACCCAGGTTCTCCAGCTTCGACTCCTGCAACGCGGTCGCGATCGACACCACGGCGGCGCGCTCGTCCATGCCGGCCTTCTTCGTCGCCGCGATGATCGCCTTCACGTTCGCCACCTGCTCGTCGGACAGGTCGACGTGCGACTGCGCGCCCTGCACACCGTGCGGAATCAGCTTGGCCTTGTCGACCGACGGCTTGTCAGCCTGCACAACCGCCACCGGCGTGGACTCCACCGACGGGGCCGCGTGCGCGGTCGCGGGACCGGCGAACACGCCACCGGCGAACGCGAGACCAGCAACACCGAGAACGCTCTTACGCATGATCGTGTTCATCAGAAACGCTCCATTCGGGGGTTGGCACCCAAGCCGAGGGGGATCGGCTTCACGCGGGTGCAAGCACCGTCGGCGCTCATGCGAACTCAAGGGGGATCTCCAGCGGAACTGGAGAGTATCTCCGGCGTCGAACCACCGGAGGAAAGACCAGAGGGAAGATCAGATCGGCCGTGCCGGCCGGATGCCCGACCCGTGCGGGCCGAAGATCGGGGCCGGGGCTGTCGTGGCGGGGGGGGTGCCCTCGCGTGCGGGGCGGGGGGTTGCCCTCGCGCGTGCGGGGCGGGGAGGGTGGCCCTCGCGTCGGCCTGACCATGTGTAACGACCGGCGGCCCGCCATCATTCCAGCCCCCGGGCCCGCCATCCCATCAGGGCGACATGACCTCGGCGGCGTGGCCTTACTCGGCCGTACGCAGGGTGTAACGACCCCGCCCCCGTCACGATTCCGCCCCCACGATGCCCCCGGTCACACCCACAAACCGCTCACCCGACACGTCACGCAACCCGCTGACGATCTACCGGCTCAACCCCACCGGACAGCCACCACGAAACCGGACACCGGATCGCACTCGGGTCGCACGGCTCAGCGGTTCCTAGCCTCACCCGCTCACCCGGCTCATCCAAGCTGGCCCAGCTAGCCGGATGAGGCGAGTGGACCCGGGTGAGCCGAATAAGCCTGATCCTTGAGTCACTTGAGTCACTCGCGTCACCGAGGCCGCCTCGGACACCGGTTGACCGAAGGCGCCGGTGCAGATCTTGGTAGGAAATGGCCCCTGGAGGGCCGTTTCCTACCAAGATCTCCGGCAGGAGCCGGACGGACGCGAGAGTACGCACCGACGGGGTGTGGCCCGCCGTGCCCGGCGCAGGGATCAAGCCTGACCGCCCGGAGAAGACCCGTTCCCGGGTCTCGGCGTCGATCTCGTAGACGCCGTCGCCCAGCG
>NZ_JBEZEV010000027.1:0-70706 GCF_040649055.1 Micromonospora sp. NPDC049060 | reverse complement strand
CAGGCCCAGTTCCGCGCGGCTGACCGCGTCCGGACCGGCCACGTTGAGCGGGCCGGCGTAGTCGGTACGGAGAAGCTCCTGCACGGCGGCGGCCACCGGTCCGCGGCGGCGCGGACCGACGGCACCGCTCGTCCACCAGCGGCGGTCAGCCCGGCAGGGCCACCTGTGCCGGAGTCGACCGGTGGGTGGTGGTGCCGTCGCCGAGCTGCCCGAACGAGTTGTCGCCCCAGCACCACAGGCTGCCGTCGGCGCGCATCGTGCAGGTGTGGTAGGACGTGGCGAGGCTGTCCGTCCAGGTGGTGGCGCTACCGACCCGGGTCGGCGCCGACCGGTGGGTGGTGGTGCCGTCGCCGAGCTGCCCGGACGCGTTGTTGCCCCAGCACCACAGGCTGCCGTCGGTGCGCGTCGCGCACGACGAGTCGATGCTCGTCTCGACCCTCGCCCAGCTGGTGCCGGTGCCGACCTGGAGTGGGGTGGTCTGGAAGCCGACGCCGCCGCCCACCTGGCCGTACCCGTTCTCGCCCCAGCACCACAGCGTCCCGTCGGCGCGGACCGCGCAGGTGTGCACGTACCCGGCCGTCACGCCGGTCCACGTGGTCGCGGTGCCCACCTGCGTCGGGGTCGCCCGGTAGTCCCGGATGCCGAGACCGAGCTGCCCGTCCGAACTGCTGCCCCAGCACCACAGGGTCCCGTCGGTGCGGGTGGCGCAGGTGTGCGCGTACCCGGTCGTGACGCTCGCCCAGGTGGTCGCCGTGCCGACCTGCACCGGGGCGGTCGCCTGATAGGGACTCGCGCCGGTGCCGAGCTGCCCGTGGCGGTTCTGGCCCCAGCACCACAGGGTGCCGGTGGTCTGGACGGCGCAGGTGTGGTTGGTGGCGGTGCTGACGCTGGCCCAGGTGGTGGCGTCGCCGATCCGTACGGGGCTGCTCCGTTTCGTGGTCGTCCCGTCGCCGAGCTGCCCGTTGTTGTTGCTGCCCCAGCACCACAGCGTTCCCTCCGTGCGTACCGCACAGGTGGTGCTGATGCTGGCGTCGATACGCGCCCAGGTGGTGGCGTCGCCGATCCGGACCGGAGCTGTCCGGTCCGTGGAGGTCCCGTCGCCGAGCTGGCCGTAGAAGTTGTTGCCCCAGCACCAGAGTGCGCCATCGGTGCGGATCACGCAGGTGTGCAGATTGCCCGCGGCGACCCGGGACACCGGCCCGGCGGCGACCGAGGCGTTCGGCGTGCCCCGGTCAACAGAACTGACGCCCGCCGTGGCTGCCCCCGCCGTGACTCCGATGGCCAGCACGGTGATCCCGACAGAGGCCGCTGCCGCGACGGCGGCTCGGGCTGCCCGCCGCCATCGCGTCCGTAGCCGCCCCACCCGATTCTCGTTCATGATCTGCTCTCCCTGGAGATCGTCGGTTTCGTGCGGTGGAGGCGGCGTTGCCCCGACGGGTCGCCAACAACCCGTCATATCGATGAAACCCTACATCGATAAACGTCAGTCCTGCGTGCTCGGGCCTCTGCCGACCGGCCGCTTCCTGGCGGCCCGGTGCCCTGGTGGATTGGCGGCCGAGGTGCCGGAGTCGGGCGAGCGGATCATCGGTCCCCCTGGCCGCCTGACGTCGGGTCGGCAACCGCGAGCCGGGCAGGCTGGCGGGAGCAGGTCGTCCCGCCAGCCTGCTCGGTGTTCGACGGCGCCCGCCAGGCCGACCTCCGGACCACTGCGCCGACGACGCAGTCCCGATGACCTAGCGGGATGTCTCCGACCGCGCGGCGCGGCGGATGTCGAGCAGGTGGTGCTCGCCCTCGTGGATGGTGTGTCGGCCGAGCCACAGCAGCGTGCGGGCCTGCGGTCGCGGCCACGGGTAGACCCCGGTGCGGGCGAGTTCCGCAGGACCGAGCATGCCGAACCGGGCGGCCAGGTCGTCGGCGGCCGCGCCCAGCGCCGCCAGCACGGTCGCGGGATCCTGCTCGTTGTACGCCTCCGCCACGGCGCGCTCGTCGCGTCCCGTCGGGGCGAACTCCGGCTCCTCGACGCGTAGCGCCAGCGCGAGGCGCTCGGCCTGCATGCCGAGCACGTCGCGGACGTGGCAGGCGTACTCCAGCGGCGACCACACCCCCTCGGCCGGTCGCCGGCGCACCTGCCGCACCTCGGCGAGGGCGGCCGAGTATCGCCCGCCGAGCGTACGCAGGAACGGCGGCAGTTCGTCGGCGGAGATGCCGGCATAGTCGAAGCCGCACTCGTCGCACCGGTCCACAGGCCGAGGCTAGCGGCGTTGCCGTCCGCCGTCACGCCCCACGGGCGCCACGCGGCGGTCGGGGAGGGGCCCGCCCGGAAACGTGGCGCCAGCGCCGCCGACAGCCGCCACAGTCCGGGCTCACCCGGTCGGGCGGTCGGTCCGGCGGCGCGCCCGGGACGGCGGGGAGGGCACGGTACGGCCGGCGCGGTACGGCCCACTGCACAGTTCCGTCGGCCCACCCGGTCCGATCGTGTCGACCGTTCGGTCTGACGCAGAGTCACCATGCCGACACAGGCGTTGTGAGTAATCTCCGCGATCGATGTGCTGGCGCGGACCAGCGCCGTCGGTGACGGCCATCGGACGAACGAGGTGTCTCATGGTGGCTCTACGACGGCTGCTCGCCATGATGGTCGCGACGGCGGTGACCGCCGCGCTGGGGCTGGTGTGGACGGCGGCCCCCGCCCAGGCCGACGAGGCGTGGGAGAGCGCGTTCAAGAACCTGATGTCGCGCACGGCCACCTGGGCCGACGGCGGACTGTCCCAACTGGGGCTGCTCGGTCAGCCGCTGCCTCTGCTCGGCGTCAGCCCCGGCGCGCTCGTCGACGCCGACACGCTCGTGGACAAGGCGTCCGACGCGCTGGCCAGCGGCCTGACCAAGGAGGACGTCGACCTCGGCGGCGGCACCCGGCTGACCAGCTCGGTGAGCACCAGCGGCGGCGACCACCTGCTGGACGTGCTGCTGACCACGAAGCGCGAGGTGGCCGACAAGGACCTCACCCTGGCCGGCGTGACGCTGGACAAGGCGGTCGGCGTCACCGGCTGGGCCACTCTGCACCTGCGGGCCCGGCACACCGCTGCGGGGGAGACCTACCTGGTGCGCGACGGGGACACCCCGCGTATCGACATCGACGCGGCGGCGCGGCTGCGTGCCGACCTCGACCAGGCCACCGCCTCGGTCGGCATCCTCGGGGTCACGCTGACGGCCGGCAGCACCCTCACCGCGCGTACCCACCTCAAGGTCACCGTGACCGACCCGAACGGCGACGGCCGGCTCGCCTTCGACTCGGCCGCCGGCCCGAACACCGGCGAACTCGGCGCGGCGGGCTCCCTCGCCGGCCTGGTGCAGGTGGCCCTCGACAACTCCGGCGGGGGGAAGATCTCCGACACCGAGACCGAGCCCGGCCCCGGCTCGGTGCACGGCGTGGTCAAGCTCGGTGCGGCCGTCTCCGGCGCGCCATTCGCGCTGCCCGCCGTGGCGGCGACCGTGAACGTCGACTGGAACGACATCTCCGTCGGCACCCCCACGGTGACCACCACCGGGCTGGACGAGACGATCGCCAAGTTCCGCAACATGAGCCCGCTGGATCTGGCCTCCGGGCTCGCCCAGCTCGCCGCCCTGCTAAGCGGCGTGCAACAGAGCGGTCCGGCCGGCAACCTCAACCTGCCCTTCCTGCGCGGCACG
Source organism: Micromonospora sp. NPDC049060 (assembly GCF_040649055.1). Lineage (NCBI taxonomy): Bacteria > Bacillati > Actinomycetota > Actinomycetes > Micromonosporales > Micromonosporaceae > Micromonospora > Micromonospora sp. NPDC049060. The sequence goes on along the minus strand of NZ_JBEZEV010000027.1, from coordinate 67,019 downwards.
TTCGCCGACGCGGTGAAGGTCAACGAGAAGCTCACCGACTTCCTCCGCGAGCACGTCCACCCGCGTCCGGACGACCCGCGCTTCGACCCGGACACCGACGACCCGGCCCTGGCCGGACAGCCGAAGTTCAGCTCCATCCAGCAGCTGCTCGCCCTGCTCGCCGCCGAGGGGCTGCCGGTGGACAACCTCTCCTTCGACGACGACAAGCTGGTCTTCCGGGTCAAGCTCGAGCGGGAGTCCACGGTGGAGGTGCCGCTCGATCCGGGCGCCGCGGAGCTTTCCGGGCGCGGGGCGACCTTCGCCGCCAAGGGCTTCAGCGTCAGCGGCGACCGGTTCACGCCCGGTGCGCTGGTGGGGCAGCGGGTGGTGGCCGGCACCTCCGCCGGTACCGTCGCCGCCAACACCGCCAACTCCGTCACCCTCGCCCAGGACTGGATCGGCGGGCAGCCGCCGAACGACAGCGCGTGGGTGATCAGCGGCTCCAGCCCGAACATCGGCGCCGTCGAGCTGGCCGGCACTCTCGCCAAGCCGGTAGGCGGCGACAAGACGGTCGGCTTGCGAACGGCGAACGCCCAGGCCAGCTTCGCCGAGGTGAAGCCCCGCTACAGCGCGTCCGTCACGCTCGTGCTCGACCTGCGTGACGGCCTCGGCAGCCCGGAGGCGAACGTCGACCGGGTGCTGCTGCGCACCGACCCGGCGACGCCGCTGTTCGCCGCCGATTTCCCGATCGCCACCGGGATCGACTTCTTCGCCACGGCCGGCTTCCTCAAGGTCAAGCTCGGTGGCGAGCTTTCCGTCGGCCCGGCCGCCGCCGGCGAGCGGATGCTCCAGGTCAGCTTCAGGCAGGCACAGGACATCAGCCTCGGCACGCTCTTCGCGCGCCTGAAGTCCGATCCGGGGAACCTCCTGGCCGTGTCGTCGTCGGTGAAGACCACCGGCCGGGTCACCGTCAGCGTGCCCGGCGCCACCGGCGCCCTCGGGCAGGGCATCGGCGTCGACGTGAGCTGGCAGGCCGGCGGGCAGCCGGTGGTGGACACCTCGGCGCTGTCCGGGCTGTCCGCCGTCGACTTCAACTCCGACGATCCGAAGGCGCTCTTCGCGGTCGTCGTCGAGGCGCTGAGGCTGGTCAACGTCGCGCTGTCCCAGCCCGGCGGCGGGAGCGGCCCGCTGGACAAGGAGATTCCGCTCCTCGGCCGCTCCGCCCGGCAGCTGCTCGGTGGCGACGAGAGCGGCGTCGGCAGGGACGTCACGTTCGTCGCCGACGGGGCGAACTTCCTGCTCAAGGACGCCTCCCGGGAGGGTGACTCCGGCTTCGACGCCCGGCTCGCCGGGCGGACCGTCGTGGTCGGCAGCAAGGCGTACCGGGTGGTGGCGCGGATCGACGGGCAGACCCTGCGCGTCGACGCGGCCGGCACCCCGAAGCCGGCCGACGGCAGCGCGTACGCGCTGCGCCCGGAGTTGGCCGACGCGCTGGACCGGCTGCTCGCCTCGCCCCCCGACAACCTCCAGGACGCCCTGGACACGCTCAATGGCGCCATCGGCGAGGACAGCGGGATCAGTTTCACGCTGGACGAGCGCGCGGGCGGGCCGTTCCTGCGGCTCGGGCTGGACTGGAAGCGCGAGTTCCACACCGGTGGCCCGCTCAACTTCGCCTGGGACGCCCACCGCGAGCTGGTCACCCTGGACAGCTCCGGCACGTTCGCGGTCGACGTGGACGCCCGGGCGCAGCTCGGTCTGCTGCTGCCCCTGCGGCTGAACGCCGCACCGTTGCTGGACCACAGCTCCTCGGCCAGCGTCACCGTCGCCGGCGGGGTCACCGACGCGGCGATCGCCGCGCGCGTCGGGCCGCTCGCCCTGGACCTCGGCAAGGACCCGGACTTCGCCACCGTCAAGGCCAACCTCAGTGTCGGCCTGGGCGGGCTGACCGAGGACGGGCCGATCAGCGGCCTGCTCGGGGTGACGCCGCAGTTCACCACGGCGGGCGTCGACTGCGGCGACGGGGTCGGCGGCGCGAACGTGCCGCTGTGCGCGAAGGCTCCGCTCTTCGTCAACAACTGCGACCCGGCCGACGACACCAATCTGCTCACCCTCACCGTCGGCCTGGACCTCACCCCCACCCCCGGCCTGCCGAACCTCGACTCCTGCTTCGCCAACCTGTCGCTCAAGCTCACCGACATCAACGTCGGCATCGACGGGTACCTGGCCAAGGTCGAGGAGGCGTTGCGGCTGGCCAGTTTCGACGGCAAGCTGCCCCTGGTCGGCGACGACCTGCAGCGGGGCCAGCGGTTCGTCGCACAGCTGCGCGAGGACGTGAAGGCCGCGATCGGGCCGGTGCTGGCCAACGCCACGCTCGACAGCGCGGGCGTGCAGGCGGCCCTCAACGAGGTGCTCGCCGACCTGGACCCGGGCGTGAGCGCGGTGGTCAGCTGCCGCAGCGGCGTCGCGGCGCCCTGCGCGTCCGAGGACTTCCAGGCGATCCGGATCAAGCTCACCACCTCCAAGGGCGCGCCCTCCGCGGCCGACGGGTGCAAGGACGCGAGCGCGTCCGACGAGTGCCTCAACCTCAACGTGCCGCTCGACCTGGGCATCCCCGGCCTGTCGCTCAAGGCGAAGAAGGGCGCCCCGGACGGCATCCAGGCCAAGCTGGGCTGGAAGCTGCACCTGGACCTGGTCCTGGACCGGGAGGAGGGCTTCTACGTCCCCACCCACGACGGTGACACCTCGCCCGAGGTGCAGGTCGGCGCCCAGTTCGACATGACCGGCGACCTCGCCGCCCAGCTCGCCTTCATCCAGGTGAAGGCGACGAAGCGGACCACCGACCCGCTGGTGAAGGCGTACTTCGGCATCGACCTGAAGGGCTCGCCGGGGGAGAAGAGCTGCTTCGACCCCACCGTCACCGCCGACTGCACGGCCAACCCGGACGACCGGCTCACCCTCGCCGAGTTCGCGGACCTGGGTTCGCTGCTCGCCACCGACCTCACCGCCCAAGTCAAGATCGACTGGAAGCTGGCGGCGGCCGTCGACACCGGTGGCGAAGACTCCGCGCTGCCCGGCATCAGCGCCACCTTCGGGCTGCAGTGGGGCCTGGCGCACAAGCGGGGCGGGCTCACCGCGACGGGCGACGGCGTCACCACGCCGCTGAAGGTGACGTTCACCGACATCGCCCTGGACGCCGGCGCCTTCTTCGACAAGATCCTCAAGCCGGTGGTGGAGAAGCTCAAGGCGGTCACCGGGCCGCTGCAGCCGGTCATCGACACCCTGTACGCGCCGATCCCGGTGCTGTCGGACCTGTCGAAGGCCACCGGCGGCCCCGACATCACCCTGGTCTGGCTCGCCAAGACCTTCAGCACCCTCAACGGCGGGCCGAAGCTCGACTTCGTCGACACCGTCAGCGCCGTGGTCACGTTCGTCAACCGGATACCCGACTGCGACTCCGGCTGCTCCATCCCGCTGGGCTCGTTCAAGATGGACAGCGCCAGGGCCCTGACCACGGAGGTCACTCCCGCCTCGGCCGAGAGCCTGATCGACCGCACCTCCGAGTACCACCCGGCCTCCGGCGCACAGGTGAAGGCGAAGGTCGACGAGGCCGCCGGCGACGACGGCGAGAAGCTGTTCACCCCGGCCGCCGACGGCAGGAGCAACGCCCAGAAGACGGGCTTCAGCTTCCCGATCTTCGACAACCCGAGCTCGCTGTTCGGGCTGCTGCTCGGCCAGGACGTCGAGCTGGTCAGCTTCGACTCGGGCCCGCTGGAGCTGGGCTTCAGTTGGCGGCAGTCGTTCGGTCCGGTCTACGCGCCGCCGCCGGTCTTCGTCACCCTGTCCGGCAGTGCCTCGGTGACCGCCCGGTTCATCGCCGGCCTGGACACCGCCGGCATCCGGCACGCGGTCGAGGCCGCCACCGACGGCACGTCCGTCGACGCGGTGAGCCTGCTCGACGGCTTGTACTTCAAGACCTCCGACAGCAGCGGAAAGGCCGTCCCGGTGGTCACCCTGCGCGGTGAGATCGCCGCCGGGGCCGAGGTGAGCGTGCTGATCGTCAAGGTCGGCATCGAGGGCGGCATCCAGCTCACCGTCGGTTTCAGCTGGAACGACCCGAACAACGACGGGAAGTTCCGCACCAGCGAGTTCCTCCAGGCGCTCCTGGTCAACCCGATCTGCCTCTTCACCACCAGCGGGCGGCTCTCGGTCTTCCTGCGGGTCTACGTCACCATCGACCTGTTCCTGTTCAAGAAGAAGTTCGCCTTCACCCTGGTCGACGCGACCCTGCTCGACTTCCGGGCGCAACCGGACTGTTCCCCGCCACCACCGGAACTCGCCGGCACCGTCGGGGACACCCTGGTCGTCTTCGCCGGCAAGTTCGGCAAGAAGGAGCAGCGCGGGCACGAGGTGTGGGACAACGACGCCGACACCTACGCCGGTGACGTGGTCAAGGTGTACGCGCTGCACTACGCCGACGCGGGCACCCCGGGTGCCACCGACGGCTTCGACGGCTTCGCGGTGGAGGCCCTGGGGCGCCGGCAGGAGTTCCTCGACCCGGCCCTGACCCGGGTGGTCGTCGACGGGCGCGGCTACGAGGTCGCCGACCCGGACAGGAACTCCCTGTCGGTGCTGCTGCTCGGCGACGGCGACACCAGCGGCGACGGCACCAGGACCTCCGCCTTCGACAAGACCGCGGTGGTGCTCGGCTCCGACGGCAAGGACCGGATCAGGACCGGGACCGGGCAGGCGTACGTGGACGGCCGCGGCGGCGACGACGTGATCGTCACCGCCGAGGCGGCCGGCGTGGTCAGCCGGGTCGCCGGCGGCGCCGGGAACGACAGCATCACCACCGGCGACGGCGACAACGTGGTCGCCGGCGACAGCGGCCTCGGCGGCACCGACCGGGGCGCCACCACCGTGCGCACCCCGGCGGGCGACCGGACCCTCGACGGGTTGGTCGACTGGACGACCCTGGACGCCCCCACCGGCGCGGCGGCCGGCGGGGACGACCAGGTCACCGTCGGGCACGGCGCCAGCACCGTCTACGGCAACGGCGGCGACGACGCGCTCGGCGTGGTCGTCGACGACCGGCCCAACGGCGGGAACACCCTGGTCGGCGGCCCTGGCGCGGACACCGTCAACGGCGGCAGGGGCGACGACACCATCCACACGTACGGCACCGACGTCCCCACCGACGCGGACCAGGCCGGCACTGGCGACGCCGGGCTGGTCAACCAGGTCGACACCGGCGCCGGTCAGGACACCGTGCACGGCAGCGCCGGGGTGGACCTCGTCGTCTCGCACTCGGCCAACGGCCAGACCGGCCGCGTCTACGGCTACGGCGGCGACGACGTGCTGGTCGGTGGCTACGGCACCGACGAGTTGTTCGGCGGGCCCGACGAGGACTACGTGATCGCGGAGCCCTCCCAGGTCGGCGAGCCGGACGGCTCGGACGGCTACGGTCCGTTCCGTCAGGTCGTCCACGAGCCGCTGCCGGCGGGCACGCAGCCGCAGCCCAAGCTGCTCGTCGGCGGACTCGGCAGCGACCACCTGATCGGCGGCGACGGCGGCGCGAGGGTCTTCGGCGACCGGCACCTGCCCGCCGAGACCTGCGCCGACGCCACCCTCGCCGACGCCCAGCCGGCCCCCGCCGACCAGGGCGCCGCCGACCTCGTCCTCGGCGGCGCCGGGGTCGAGGTGGTGTCGGCCGGTGGTGGCAACGACCGGGCCGACCTCGGTGGCGGGGACGACCGCGCCTGCGGCCAACTCGGCGACGACACCCTGCACCTCGGCGGCGGCACCGACCGGGCCTGGGGCGCGGCGGGCGTCGACCAACTGCACGGCGACGACGGCGACGACCTGCTCTTCGGCAACGCCGGCGACGACGGCCTCTTCGGTGGCGCCGGCGCGGACACCGCCGAGGGCAACGCCGGCCGCGACCAGGTCTTCGGCGGTCGGGACGGCGACGTGCTCTACGGCGGTGGGCGCACCGCCGGCGCGACCGACGGTGCGGACCACCTGTACGGCGAGGAGGGGCCGGACCGGATCGTCGGCGACAACGGCACCCCGCGCCTCGGCGACATCGGGCCGTACCCGCTGGACCTGGCCGGCGACGCGGCCGGGGCCGGCGCCGGGGATGTGATCTCCGGTGGCGGGGACGACGACCTCGCCTACGGCGGGCTCGGCGACGACCGGATCGACGGCGACGTCGGGCACGACCAGCTGGAGGGCAACAACGGCGCCGACGTGGTCCACGGCGGCCACGGCCGGGACGAGATCGTCGGCGGCTCCTCGCAGGAACCGGCCGCCGGCACGGGCCGGCCCGACGTCGGCGACCAGCTCCACGGCGACGGCGACAGCGACCTGATCGCCGGGGACAACGCCCGCTTCGTGCCGGCGGACGCCGACGCGACCCGGGTGACGCAGGGCCGGGCCGGCCCGCCGCGCAAGGTCACCCTGCTCGACCTCGGGTTCACCCCGACGGCCGGCACCAGCGGCGGCGACCTGATCTCCGGTGGGGACTCCGACGACGTCATCTTCGGCCAGGGCGGCCCCGACCGGGTGCACGCCGGCGGCGGCGCCGACTTCGCCGAGGGCGGCCCCGGCGTCGACTGGGTCGAGGGCAACCAGGGCGACGACGACCTGGTCGGCGGTTCCAGCACCGCGTACGACGGAACCGGAGCGGCCACCACGGGCCAGCCGGACGCCGCGGACGCCGTCTTCGGCGGACCCGGGTCCGACGCCGTCATCGGCGACAACGGCGCGGTGCTGCGCCCGCTCGCCGGTGAGCAACCGACCCCCGTTACCGTCCGGGTCGGTGCCGGCGGCGCACCGTTCGGCCCGCGGATCGTGGTGCTGCTGGACCGGGCGGCGACCACCGCCGGCCGGTACGGCGACGACCGGATCAGCGGCGGCGACGGCGTCGACACCCTGTGGGGTCAGGACGGTGACGACGCCCTGACCGGGGACGGCGACGGCGACTACCTGGAGGGCAACGGCGGGACGGACGTCCTGCGCGGGGACAGCGCCCTCGGCGCGCCGGGACGGTCCACGGTCGCCCCGCTGCCCGACCCGGGCTGGCCGGGCGACCCGGCGGCCCCCGCCGACCTCGTCGGCGACGGCACGCCGGCGGGGCAGGACGACCTGATCGGCGGCAGCTCGGCCCCGGGCTTCCGCGACGGCGGGGACGTGGTGGAGGGCAACGGCGCCGACGACGTGCTCCTCGGCGACAACGGCTCGCTGCTGCGGACCGTGACCACTGTCGACGGCAGCCCGACCGAGCGGGTCTACACCGAGCGGTACCCGACCGGCGCCGTGCCGGCCGACGCCACCCGGGCCCGTACCCACGATCCGGCGCTGCCCGGCCCGTCCACCCGGTTCTGCACCACCGCCCAGGCCACCTGCGAGCCGGCCGGCGCGTTCGGCGGCGACCAGCTCCACGGCGACGCCGGCAACGACGGCGTCTGGGGCCAGGACGGCGACGACGTCATCCGAGGCGGCGACGGCGACGACGACCTCTTCGGTGAGCTCGGGGCCGACACCCTGTACGGCGAGGACGGCCGGGACGCCATCCTCGGCGACCGGGGCGGCGTGGTGAGTCAGTACCTCAACGCCGACGACGTGGCGGCGCTGGGCTTCACCATCACGCTGTCGTCGGTGCCGCAGGAGACGTACACCGGATTCCGGGCCGGCGACTACGACCGGCGCGTGGATCTGTCGCACGACACCGACGGGGACGCCTGGATCGGCAGCTCCACCTCGGCGCCGATGCCGCACTCGGGGTTGACCGCCGGCTCCGGGGACCGGGTCCGGGGCGGCGCGGGGGCGGACAACATCCACACCGGGTTCGGTGACGACGTCGCCAACGGTGACAGCGGCGGCGACCAGATGTTCGGGTCGGCGGGGTCGGACGTCCTGTGGGGCGGCAGGGGCTGCGACCCGGTGCTCGACGCGGCCAACCCGCAGTGCCTGGTGAACGGGGTCTTCAGCGCCGCCGCCCGGGGCGACCGCGACCAGTACGTCGACCACCTCTTCGGCGGCGCCGGAGCGGTCGACGGCCCGGCCGTGACCGCGGTGCTCAGTTCCGACCTGCTGGACTTCCGTCCCCGCGGGTCGTACCCGGGCAACTGCGCGGCCGGGGCCTGGCCGGCGGACCTGGCGTCGGGCACTGTCGACCCGTGCCTGTGGTTCGAGATGACGAACCTGACCGACGACGCCGTGGCCGACAACCAGCACCATCACGGCACCGACTGGATCTACGGCGGCTGGGACCGGGACGTGCTGCAGGGTGACGTGACGGCGAACGGCCCGAACAACGGCGACCGGCTCTTCGACTGGAACGGCGCCTACAACCTGTTCACGCACTGCAACGCGGCCAACGGCGGGTTCAACGACGTCCGCCAGCACAGCCCGGCCATGCAGAACTTCCTGACCCGGCTGGCCTGGGCCTCCGGCGCCGGTCGCAGCCCGACCGACGTGACCACGGCCGGCACCTCGGCGTTCCTCGAGCTGTCGTTCGTCTATCCACGCGACACCCGTGAACGGGGTGCCGGACCGGCGTTCCCCGGCACCCCGGGGCACTTCGACCAGCCGTCCTGCACGGACTGACCGCGCCGATCGGACCGGGGCCCGGCTCTCCACTGGGAGGGCCGGGCCCCGTCGGCGGTCCGCTCGAGGTCCGGTCACCCGCCGAGGCGACGACCTGCTTCCAGAAGTCGGACGTCAGAGGCGGACCCTGCTGAGTCGGAAGGCCGTCGGCGACGCCGACCTGCGGCGCGGGGAAGCGGGCGGGTGGCCGACCAGCGCCGGCACAGCCCTCCACCTCATCCCACTAGTTGTACGGTGGTTCTAATTGAACTATCGTACAACTGCTTGTAGGTCGAACGAGGAGGAGCTGATGAGCGGACCAGCCACCGCACCCGCGGGCGCACGGCCGTGGGCGGGGATGGCCCTGTTGGCGCTTCCCACGTTTCTGCTGGGACTGGACGTGACGGTGCTGTATCTGGTGCTGCCGGCCATGGCGGCCGACCTCGCGCCGTCGGCGACGCAGACGCTGTGGATCATGGATGCCTACGGCTTCCTGCTGGCCGGGTTCCTCGTCACGATGGGCACCCTGGGGGACCGTGTCGGGCGGCGCCGGTTGCTGATGATCGGGATCGCTGCGTTCGCGGCGGTCTCGGTACTCGCGGCGTTCGCGCCGAGCGCCGAGCTGCTGATCGCCGCACGCGCCCTGCTGGGGATCGCTGGTGCGACGCTGATGCCGTCCACGCTGTCGCTGATCTCGAACATGTTCCCCGACCCGCGGCAGCGCGCGGTGGCGATCGGGGTGTGGGCCACGATGTTCGCCGCCGGGATGGCGGCCGGGCCGATCGTCGGCGGTGCGCTGGTCGACCGCTTCTGGTGGGGTGCCGCGTTCCTGTTCGCGGTGCCGGTCGCTGACGGCGATCCTTCCGATCGTCTACGCCATCAAGCACGCTGCCGGCGAGGGCTTCGATGCCAGCGTCGTCATCGCCGTGGTGGTGGGGGTGATCGCCGGCACGGCGTTCTGGCGCCGGCAATCCCGCCTGGTCGACCCGCTGCTGGATGTCTCCCTGTTCAGGAACCGGGCATTCAGCGTCGCGCTGACCGTGCTGCTGGTCGGACTCGTAGGGATGGGCGGCACCATGTACCTCGTCACGCAGTACCTGCAACTGGTGGAAGGGCTGAGTCCGTTCGTGGCGGGCCTGTGGATGGGACCGCCCGCGCTGGCGATGTTCGCCGCCGGCATCGGCGCGCCCGTGCTCGCCCGGCGCATCCGGCCGGGCCACGTCATGGGCGGCACACTTGGCGTTTCGCTGATCGGCTATGCCCTGTTGGCCACCGCCGGCCTGGACGACGAACTGCCGGTGGCCGCGGGGTTCGCCTTCGTCTACCTCGGCCTGGGCGCGATCGCCGCCCTGGGCACCGACATCGTCGTCGGCGCCGCACCGGCGGCGAAGTCCGGTTCGGCAGCGTCGCTGTCCGAAACCGTCCAGGAACTCGGCATCGCCATCGGCGTGGCCCTCCTGGGAAGCCTGACCACGGCCATCTACCGCACCCACCTGACCGTGCCAGCCGGCCTGTCCGACGGGGAGGCAACGGCGTTGACCGACAGCCTCAGCAGCGCCGTCGCGATCGCCGACGACCTCCCACCCGCCGCGCTTGTCGATGCCCAGCTCGCCTTCACCACGGGGCTGAACGTTGCCACCGTGGTCGCCGGGCTCGCGATCGCCGTCGCCACGGTGCTGTGCCTGCGCATGCTGCGCCGCGTGCCCCCACTCGGACGGGCGCAGCGCATCGACGCCGACGTTTGAACGATGGTCCGACTATCCTCGGGATGAGAGTCGTGAGGAGGTGGAGATGACCGACAGGGGCGACCCCGAACCCGCCGACGGACGCTTCGCCCGCGGCGCGAGACGCCGGGCCGAGATCATCGAGGCCACCCTGGCGGTCGTCACCCGCGACGGCGCCTCGGGCGTCACCCACCGCACCGTCGCCAAGCAGGCCGGCATCACGACGTCCTTGAGCACCTACTACTTCACCACCCTCGATGACCTGCTCGTCGCCGCCCTGACCAGCGTCGCCGACGCCTACACCGCCCGCATCCGCCAGATCATCGACAGCCCCGGCGACAAGCTCGCCGGCCTGGCCGAACTCATCGCCGAGACCGCCGGTGCGGGCCGCGAGCGTGCGCTTGCCGAACGGGAACTCGCCACCCTCGCGGCCCGCAGGCCCGTCCTGCGGCCCGTGGCGCGGCGGTGGCGGGAGAACGTCGCCGAACTCTGCGCCGCCCTCACCGACGACCCCGTCGCCATCGCCGGAGTGGTGGCTGCCTCCGACGGGCTCTGCACCGCGATACTCCTCGACAACGGGCCCGCCGACCCGGAGCACCTTCGCGCCGTCCTGCAACGAGCACTCCGCAACTGACCATCTCGGCGCGCGGCTGGACATCCTGTGTCAGGCGCTGGGACCACTGGCCGATGTCGAGGCGGGAGACCTGACGCGTCAGGGGTGCAGGGCGCCTTCCGTGGGGTGCGGGGGCGCTGCGTGGTGTGCACACGGGTCAGCCTCGGCGCCGTAACGGTCGTGCAGCCGCATCCAGGAGTAGGTCGGCTCCTGCGGCCACCCTTCGGGGGAATCCTCCTAGGACTCCTGTCGCCCGTAGGGGGTGAGGTCGAGGAGGTCGAAGACGAGCATGAACGGCTCCTCGCCCCGGGCGAACGTCGACCACGAATGGAATATGCGGTCGCGGCGTCGGATGAAGACGCTGATCGCCTGCCGTTCCGCACCGTCCTGGGTGGCACCGAAGTCGTCGTTGAAGGTCGTCCCTCCGGAGGACACCCACGGCAGGTCCCATCCCATCCGCGTTCGAGATGCCGTGAGCTTCTCAATCGGTGCACGGGACACGAGCGCGAACGACGTGCGTCGCGCCTGCAGGTGGCTGAGAGGGCCGATGTGATCGGCCATCATCGAGCAGCCGTCACATCCTTCCTCCCAGTCTCCGGCGAACATGAAGTGCTGCACGATGAGCTGCGGCCGGTCTCCGAAGAGGTCGAGGAGACTCACCGGGCCTTCGGCTCCTTCGAAGACGTAGGGGGTGGTGACCTCCACGACGGGCAGCCGCCGCCGCATGGCCGCGACGGAGTCCTTCATCCGCGTGAGCGCCTTCTCCTGCAGGAGAAGCACGCGCCGTGCTTCCGCCCACGCTTCGACATCCACAACGGGAGGCAGAGGAAGGTCGATCTCTGTCATGTGATGCTCCGTCCGCTTGTCGGCACACCTTGTCATAGGCGGTGTTCGGCCCGTCAGGCTCGGCGGACCAGGGCGGAACGTGGCGGCGTGGACCGGGCGGGATGCCGTGGCGTGCCCCCGGGCCGCGCCAGTGATCGCGACGCGAAAACCGTCAAGATCGATGGCCTTCTGGTGCCGAAGGGACCGGAGCGTGACACTCGTGGTCGCCGGCGCTGTCCGGGCCGAGGAGGTCCTCATACACCCCGACCTTGAACCTGATCAGGTCCAGGCACTCGGCGAGTCTGCCGATCTGGGCGGTGACGTGGGCCTGGTGCTCGCGCATGAGCGTGAGTCGTTCTTCCTCATTGCCGGCTCCCCGCCTGACGAGGTCGGCGTATCGGCGTAGCGCGGGCAGGGGCATGCCGGAGGCGCGCAGGATGATGCAGACGGTGAGCCAGTCCACATCATCCTGACTGTAGACACGGCGCCCCCCAGGTCCGCGTCGTACAGGGTTGACGAAGAGGCCCTCGTGCTCGTAGAAGCGCAGCGCGTGCACGCTCAAGCCGGTGCGTTCGGCGACCTGCCCGATGCTCAGGCGCGTGGTGACCTCAGCCATGCCGTTCAGGGTAGTGGCTTGACCTAGAGCCGACTCTAGCTCCTAGGGTTCCCCGTGCGATCGACGCGTCCGTCGCTCCGCACTCACGGCTGAATAGCAGGGGAAGTGTCACCATGCGCTATCGCACCCTCGGTGGAACCGGTATCGAAGTCAGCGCTTACTGCCTCGGGACCATGATGTTCCAGAGCGGCGGCAACTCCGACCACGACGATTGCGTCCGCATCATCCACGCCGCCCTCGGCCAGGGGATCAACTTCGTCGACACCGCCGACATGTACGGACAGGGGGAGTCCGAGGAGATTGTGGGTAAGGCACTCCAGGGGCGCCGGGATGACGTCGTATTGGCCACCAAGGTGCACTTTCAGATGGGCGAGGGCCGCAATCGCAGCGGCAACTCGCGGCGTTGGATCCTCAGGGCGGTCGAGGACAGCCTCAGGCGCCTGAACACCGACTGGATCGACCTGTACCAGATCCACCGCCCCGACGACTCGACCGACATCGAGGAGACGCTTTCGGTGCTCAGCGACCTCGTGCAGCAGGGGAAGATTCGCGCTTTCGGCTGCTCGACGTTCCAGGCTGAGAAGATCGTCGAGGCGCATCACGCCTCCGAGCGTCGTGGCCTCGGACGCTTCCACACCGAGCAGCCGCCGTATTCGATCCTGGCCCGCGGGATCGAGGCCTCGGTCCTGCCCGTCTGCCAGCGCTACGGGATGGGTGTGCTGGTCTGGAGCCCACTGGCTTTCGGGTTCCTCACCGGCAAGTATCGCAAGGACCAGCCCATCGACCTGTCAACCGGCCGTCCCACGATCCGGCCGGAACGATTCGGTCCCACGATCGCGGAGAACGCCGCCAAGCTCGACGTCGTCGAGCAGCTCGTCGAACTCGCGGAAGACATCGCCTGTACCCTTCCGCAGCTCGCCATTGCCTTCACCGTGGCCCACCCGGCCGTCACCTCGGCGATCATCGGACCGCGGACCATGCCGCAGCTGGAGGATCTCCTCAAGGGCGCCGCGCTCACCCTGGACGATGCGACCCTCGACCGGATCGACGGAATCGTGCCGCCCGGAACCAACCTGTACAACCCCAATGCTCCCCTGCCCCCGCGTTCACTGACCGACACCGCGCTGCGTCGCCGCCCACTCACCGACCGCGCCGCAGCCTGAGCCAAACTGCCTGTGGTCGGCCAGATCTGAATCGAGGGAGACGCAGGTCTCCTCGTCTCCCTCGCGCCTTGCGGGTCTTCTGGTTCGGTGCAGCCGTCGGCCATTCCGGAACTGCGACCACGGCAAGGTCCAGGAACCTGCGGCGGCGAGGCCGACCAGCACGGCGGTGGCGAGGCCCGGCCGGCGGTGCGACGGTGATGTCGACGCCGGTCTCGTCGCAGGACGTCTCGATGCCGAGGACGATCGGCATCCTCAGTTGCCGTCGGGGACGCCGACACCGACGCCGGGGTGTTCGGCGCTGGCGGCCAGGATCTGCTTGCGTTGCTTGACGGGGAGCCGGTCGACGTAGGCGAGGCCGTCGAGGTGGTCGACCTCGTGCTGGAAGCAGCGGGCGAGGGTACCGGTGCCCTCGAGGCGGATCGGCTCGCCGTGCAGGTCGACTCCGGTGACGGCGGCGGTGGCGGAGCGGGCCAGGTCGGCCTGTTGTCCCGGGACGGACAGACATCCCTCGACGTCGGTCACGAGTTCCCGGTGTTCGGGCAGGTGCAGGACCGGGTTGATCACGTGGGCGACGGTGTGGGCGCCGGTGGCGTCGGGGCAGTCGACGACGAAGATCCGGGCGTCGACGCCGATCTGGTTGGCGGCCAGTCCGACGCCGTGGGCGGCGTACATGCTGGCGAACATGTCGTCGACGAGCGTGGCGAGCGCGTCGTCGAACACGGTCACCGGGGCGGCCCGGCGGTGCAGCACCGGGTTGCCGTAACGGGTGATCGGCCTCGGCGTGCCGGCATGCCTCTCCATAGTTGCCTATTCTATGCAATTGCCTATGAAGCGCAGTAGGCCTGGGCGGAGTGCGGCGTCGGTGGTGCCTGGCCAAGTGTCAGAGCCGGGCCGGCGCAGTCGGCTTCTCCGAGGACTGCTTCTGCGGCGGCACACGACGCGACCGGTGCGCGCGTTGGGCGAGGCCGCTGTCGGCGGTCCGGCCTTGCCGCTGACCACCGGTCGACCTGTGGCGGGCCACCTCGATGACGCACGTTCCGCCTGGTGCCGTAGCGGTTGACGACGCTGGTCAACGCGGCCCGGAAGCACTCCTCGTGCGTGCCGCCCTCGTGCGTGTTGATCGTGTTTGAGTTGAACACCTCGTCGTCGTTCATGAGTTCCGCGGATAGCACCTCGAATGCCTGCGCAGACCGGGCCTCTCCGGCGGGCTCCAAGAGCGAAACCGCGCAGAATAGTCGATCTCCTGGCCGCACTCGTCGAGCAACTCGACATGCTGTTCAATCATGTCCGGCAGTAGCGCGAACCCGTCTTCCAATTTCTGAGATTCCCGGCTCCGCATCAAGGTCAAGACGCGGTTGAAGGTCTCGGTAGCCATGCGCGAGGCGGGTGGGCGTGTTAGCTTCGAATTGGTCAATGTCATTAGGTAGCCGGGCTGTTGCTTCCTCCCCACTCCAGCCGCGAAGCCGAAAAGGAGGACCGCGTGAACCATCCGCTGATCGTGCCGACCGAGGACTGGCATGCCGCGCTGAAAACCTTGCGCGTGGCAGGGGACCTGGAAGAACTCGCCAGAGGGCTGGCCGCAGGCCCAGCCCTGCCAATGGTGGCGCCTGCACGACGAGTACGACATACCCAAGGATCCGTAGCCACAGTCGACGCGCCGATCGCTGAGCTGCTCTTCCAGCCGGAGGATGCGACACCGTTCAGCACCGACGCGGCGACCTTGAAGCCCTGGAGCCAGGCGCTGGCGTGCCTGCGCTCGGCCCCCAGATGTTGGCTGTCGACGGTGCGACCCGACGGCCATCCCCACGCCGCGCCAGTGTTGTTGGTGCTGGTGGACGGGGTGGCGTGCGTCGCGAGCCGCCCGAACACCCGCAAGAGCCGAAACCTGGCCCGGAACCCACACGGTGTCATCATGGTCGGCAACGAGGACCTCGACCTGGTGGTGAAGGGTGAAGTTCACCGGGTTTCCGGCGACACCATGCTGCGCCGGATGGCCGCCGCCTTCGGGGCGAAGTACCGCTGGTCGTTCGATGTCCGGGACGGCCGGGCCTACGACGGGAGCCTGCCCGGATCGCCCGAGTACGCCTTCTACCAGATCTGCCCGGTCCAGGCCTTCGGCTACGGCGCGGATGGGATGACCGCGACCCGGTGGCGGTTCGATCGCGCCTCTGGCCGGCGGTAGAGACTGGTCCGTGGCGACTGTCGGCGGCATGACGGCATGGCCGCGCGAAGGTGAATCTGCCGCAACCGCAATTCGATCACGCCACCCGCTCATGCCGCAGTTCGTATACTGGCGGCTCGGCAATGGTGGCGGGCGTATTGAAGTTCCGAATATCGGTTGTTGGCATTGCCGCCAGGCAAGTGTGAATGGGAGTTGAACCTCGACGATTGCGGCGTACGCCTCGATCTGTCAAGGCCTCGGTTCCGTGCTCGGCAGCGTCGGTCCCCTTCGGGCGGCGGAAATCCATCGGGAAACTGTGCGCAGATGGGCAGAACTCGAGACTGCTGACGTCAACCAGTCGCCGCACTCGTCGACGAGTAGGCGGTCGAGATACTTCCCGTCTGCTGGCCAGGGGCGGGGAGTGTCCGTCGGGCGGCTCCGGGTGGAGAGCCCACCACGCGCTTGAACGCCCGGGCGAACGCGGCCTCGGAGCGGTAGCCGAAGCGGCTGGCGAGTTCGGCCACGGTGGCGCCCTCGTCGCGTAGCGCCGTCGCGGCCAGGTGCATCCGCCAGCGGGTCACGTAGCTCATCGCGGGTTCGCCGACCAGTTCGGTGAAGCGTGCGGCGAAGGCTGAGCGCGACATCGGGATCTTCTCGGCGAGCGAGGCGACGGTCCAGTGTCGGCCGGGTTCGCGGTGGATGAGGGAGATCGCGCGGCCGATCAGTGGGTCTCGCAGGGCCCCGAGCCAGCCGGACCGGGCGGCCGGGTCGTTCTCCAGCCACGCGCGTAGCGCCTGCACGACGAGCACGTCGGAGAGGCGGGTGATCACCGTCTCGCCGCCGGGGCGCAGGCCGTCGGCCTCGACCGCCATCAGTCGCAGGGTGGACTGGATCCAGTCGAGTCGGGCGGGGTCCGTCGCCGGGTCGAGGACGAGGATCTGTGGCAGCAGGGCCAGCAGTCTTCCTGCCGCCGGGTGGTCGGAGCGTACGGCTCCGCAGACCATGTCGATCCGCTCGCCGCCGCCGCCGTGGCGGAGGATCTCGTAGCGCTCGCCGAGCTGTTCGCGCTCCAGCTCGAAGATGCTCGGTGTCGGCGCGTCGGGTTCGCTGCGCAGCCGGTGGCCCTGGCCGTGCGGGACGAGGGCCAGTTCGCTCCCGGTGAGGCGTCGCGGCTGCGCCCCTGGCGCGTCGAGCCAGCAGCTCCCACGCGTGATGACGTGGAACCAGAGGTGGTCCGTGAGTGGCGGAAGCTCGAGCCCGAACGGGGCGGTGAACTCCGAACGGCAGTAGAACGCCCCCCGCAGCTCGAGGAAGTGCAGCGCCTCGCCGAGCGGGTCGGCGGCCGAGGGCCAGGGGGCGCGTTCGTCGGGCATGCCGCAAGTGTGCCAGGAGCAACGCACTGACGATCCAGGTCGGCTGGACGAAAGAGCATGCAATGCGGACAGGAAGTCATAGCCAGTCCCTGAAGTCCCGTGGAGGCTGGACGCACAGCAATACGCCGACTGAGAGGGACTGACATGATCGCCGTGATGGGGGCGACCGGGAACACCGGTCGTAAGGTCACCGAACTGCTGCTCCAAGCCGGCGAGGAGGTCCGGGCGCTCGGCCGCTCGCCGGAGAAGCTCGCCGAGTTGGCCGCGCTGGGGGCCGCGACGGCCGTCGGCGACGCCCGCGACGCCGACCACCTGGCGAGCGCCTTCGCCGGCGCCGACGCGGTCTACACGCTCACCGCGTTCGACCCGACCCTGCCCGACTACCACGCCGACCAGGACCGACGCGGGGAGGCCATCGTCTCGGCGGTCCGGAAGAGCGGGGTACGCCGCGTGGTCGCGCTCAGCTCGATCGGCGCGGAGCTGGCGGGCGGTAACGGATTCATCGCCAGTCTGCACCGGCAGGAGCAGCGACTGCGGACGCTGGACGGGGTCGACGTGCTGCTCCTGCGTCCCGGTGCCTTCTTCGAGGGCTTCTACTCGGCGTTGGAGACGATCCGCCGTGAGGGAGTCGTCGCCGACTCCGTCGCGCCCGACGCGAAGGTGCCGATGATCGCCACGGCCGACGTCGCGGTGGCCGCCGCCGGGGCGCTGCGCGAACGGAACTGGAGCGGCGTGGTGGTCCGCGAGCTGATCGGCCCCCGCGACCTGACGTACGCAGAGGTGGCGACCGCGATCGGTGCGGCGACCGGCCGCCCGGACCTCCGGTACGTCCAGCTGCCCGACGAGGAGATGGCGGCGATCCTCACCGGGACCGCCGGGTTCTCGCCCGACTTCGCCGCCCTGCTCGTCGAGTTCAACCAGGCGCTCAGCGCCGGTCGACTGCGCCCGATCGAAGGCCGCAACGAGGGCAACACGACTCCGACCCGGTTCGAGGAGTTCGCCGCCACGCTGCGGTAGGCGAGCTGGACCCCTACCTGACGCAGGTGCGCCGACTCCCGGTGGACGCCCCGTTCTGACCGGCCGGACCCGCCGATGTGCCCGCTCAGGTCGTCGTCGGCCGGTCGGTGCAGCGTCGACGTCGTCCACCAAGCCCCGCTCGACCGACGCTGCCCTGGTGTCGATCGAGCGGGGCTCGGCGGATGCGATGCCGGTCAGCGCGGCATGAGGTGGCGGGTGAAGAACCGGACCGCGCTGTCCAGTTCATGTTCCGGGAGCCGGTCGCCGTGGCGGCCCGGGTTGGCGTGCAAGGTCTTCTCGGCCGAGCCGAACGCGTCGAACAGGGCCAGGCTCTGCTCGCGGGGCACCCGCTCGTCGTCCCACTGGACCAGGAACTCGATAGGCACGGTGATCTGTGCGGCGGCTGCGGCGGAAGCCGGGGCCGCGGCGCCGCCCAGGCCCAGCACCGCCGCGCGGACCCGGGGCTCAGCGGCCACGAACGGCACGCCGAGCCCGCATCCCAGCGACACTCCCCAGTAGCCGACGGGTTCCGACCCGAGGTGGTCCAGGACGGCCTGCCACTCCGGTACGGTCTGCTCGGCGACGAGGGCCTGGAATTCGGCGAGCAGCGGGGCCAGCTCGTCGCCGGAGTCGACGCGGGCCTGGATCTCGGTGGCGATGTCCTGGTAACGGTCGTCGGTCGGCCGGTCGCCGTGGTTCGGAACGTCCACGCAGACGGCAGTGAATCCGCTGGTCACGAAGCGGTGGGCGCGGTGCAGGATGGCGGGGGCGGTCTTGTGCTGGCCGCCGCCGTGGCCGAGGAGGATCAGCGGCCGAGGGGCGGTGGTGTCGTCGTCAGGGGTCCACCTGACAGCGGGAACGCCACCGACGGTGAAGAACTCTTCGTGGATGTGCATCGGGAACGCGGGCCTTTCGGGATGCCTTTGCGGGCGCTCCCTAGACCATGCGGGGCAGGGAGTCCCGACCTGTCACAGCGTTGATCGGACTCACCTCCTCGGTCGGCAACCATGCACGGCAGGGTCGACCGTACACGAGCTGTCGCCGGGCCGCGATGGAGTGCTTCCCCGAAGCGGCATCACCCCCGGTCATCGCCCGAGGCGGCGCCGGCGACGTGCACGCCCGGGGAGTGTCACCGCCGGGCGGACCAGTAGGATTCTCTGCTTATGACCTCTGTTGAATCTGAAGCGCCGACGCGGGCGCCTGTTTCTCGCGTGCAGCTTGTCATCGGCATCGTCCGGCGAGGCGACGAGATCCTGCTGGTGCGGGAGAGCCTCGGCGCGAACGGCGAGATGCTCTGGTCGCTCCCCGGCGGCGGCGTCCAGGACGGCGAGGTCTTCCACGAGGCGCTGCGGCGGGAGATGCAGGAGGAGACCGGCCTGGTGGTCGGCGACCCGGTCGCCACCGCGTTCGTGATGCACATCGACTCCGAGCGGTACCCGTCGGCACTGGCGATCGCGTTCGAGATCAACGACTGGGAGGGCGAGACCCTGCCGGAGGACGACGAGATCGCCGAGGCGGCATTCTTCCCGCTGCCGGAGGCCCTCAAGCTGATCGGGCAGCTCGAAAGCGACAACCAGCGGGAGCCGATCCTCGGCTACCTGACCGGTGAGGTGCCGGCCGGCACCACCTGGATCTGGCGCAACCGGGACGACCAGGAGGTCCTGCTCGGGCGCTGGTGACCGTCAGTGCGCGCAATCCTCCACGACGTCGGGCCGGTCACGCCGGACGAGCGTGTCCGGGTGGAAGGCGGCCAGGAAGTCTCCGATCGGGCCCGACAGCCGCATCGTCGCGCGTGCAGCGGCGTCGGCGTGGCTGTCGGCCACCGCGACCCCGACCGCCGCACTGGCCAGCAGGCACCGGTCGTTGCGCCCGTCGCCGAACGCGATGACCCGCTTCAGGTCGGCCTCACCGGCCTGCTCGGCCAGCAACGCCGTCACAGCGGCAGTCTTGCAGGTCCCCGCAGGCCGCAGCAGCTTCGCCGCGGTGCCGGCGAACGGGATCGCCTCGACCGCACCGCCCAACAGCCCCTCGGGCAGCGGCACACGGTCCAGCACCAGCACCGAGCCGACCTGCGCCCTCCCGCCGAGCTGCGGGTCGACCTCGATGGACGATCGGGGCAGCCGGTGGGCCATCGCGAACCACGTGGACGCCCGCCGGGACGTCGCGACATAGCGGTGATCCAGCTCCGCGACCAGCTCGGTGAAACCCGCGGCGAGAAGCGTCGGCAGCACCTCGCGGGGCAGCGCGCGGCGGTACGTCGCCCGGGCGGCGGCGCGGTCGTACTCGACGTTGCCGTTGTCGAGCAGCAGGCGCGGCCCGAACAGTTCGAGGAGGTGCTCGGGTAGACCGAGCGCCTCGAACAGCACCGTCGATCGTCCCGTCACCAGCAGGAGCGTCAGACCGCGTTCACGCAGCCGGGCGAGCCCCTCGATCGTGCCGGGCATCGGCACACCGCGCTCGTCGACCAGCGTGCCGTCCAGGTCGAACGCGGCGAAGGCGAGGTCAGGCACGCAGCGTTCCGAGCGCCTCGCGGATGGCGCTGGACAGGTTCACCAGCGTGTTGCGGGTGCCGAGCTCGGCGACCAGGATCGGCAACCGCATGAGTGCCTCGAACGTCCGCCCCGCCATGGTGCCGATCTCGTCGCGGTCGCGGGTGCGGGCATGCAGCCAGTCCTCGACGAACACGTCGTCGTCCGGAGTCATCAGCTGCTCGGTGAGCACCTCGCGCGCCTGGTCCGGATCGACCCGACGCACGCTGAGCACTGCGGAGTCCTTCGTCACGCGGGGCAGCACGATGGCGGCCAGCCGCACCGAGGGGACCAGGGGGGTGCCGGTGCGCGCACGCCACTCGACGGGCAGCAGGTTCAGCTTGGAGTCTCCGCAGAAGCTCTGCCAGTCGCTGGTGACGAAGTCCGGCTGCCGGCGGGCCAGCTGCCAGCTGGTCGCGTCCTTCAGGCCCAGCGCGTGCATGGTGCCGCCGTTGATGCGGATCGGCACCGGCATGCCGCAGGCCGTCACCTGCTCTCCGTCCGCGCGGACCATGACCCGGTCGTTGGCGACGAAGGCGCAGCCGGAGGCAGCGGCCAGCGCCAGGGCGGTGGTGGACTTGCCGGCACCGGAGCGGCCGACCACCACCACGTTGCCCTCCGGGGTGGCCGCGCAGGACGCGTGCAGCCCGGCCCAACCGTCGCTCTCGCCGCGCCGGTAGCCGAACTCGCGCAGGTGCCGGGCCATCGCCAGGTGGGCGTAGGGGCGCGCGGTCGTGACGAACACCAGGCCGCGCGGGGACTGCACGACGAGGTTGGTGCCGTCGATCTCGTCGGGCTCCGAGACCACGGCGCAGTTCCCGTCGGCCAGCTCGTAGCGGGTCCCGGGCGCGGCCACGTGCAGATGTACGGCTCGTCGCCGGACCGCCTGCGCCGCGTAGTGCTCGACCAGCCGGGCGAAGCACGCGTCGGAGACGGCGAGGTTCACGGCGGCCAGCGAACAGGGCGAGAAGTCGTCGGGTAGGTGCTCCCAGATGTCGTTCGCCGGGGTGAACAGGTCGTGCAGGTAGGTGATGGCTCGCGGGTCGGCGCTGCTCACCGCGATCCGTGTCTGGCCCAGCCGGACGGTCCCGGCGCGTACGCCGAGCCGTGCGGCCAGCGCGTGCGGATCGGCCAGCTCGGCCGGATCGGTGTCGAGGAGGGTCGCTTCGCTCTGGATCATCGGGTCCCCGTCGGTCGCAGGACGGCCCGCCAGACTGAGCGCTGGCCGGGGTCGGCATCGTGGAGGTATTCGAACGGGCCGTCGACGAACTCGAATCCGGCGGTACGGCAGAGCGCGGCGATCCGCTCCGGCGGCAGCAGCGTCATCACCTGTCCGTTGGGGAGCCGGTGCCGGTCGTCGGCGAGCGGGGTGAGCCGGTGGTCCAGATGCGCCGCGCTGAACAGGTTCAGCGACACCACGCCGGCGGTGGCGACGACCCGGCCCAGCTCGCCGATGGCCGCGGAGACCTGTTCCGGCCGGGGCAGGTTGTGCAGGACCCCGTGACACACCACGACCGCGGCCTGCGCGGTGGCCACCGGCAGCGCAGCGACGTCCGCCTGGCAGAAGGCGGCACCGGGGGCGACGCCCTGTGCGCGCAGCACCATCTCGGCGTGCAGGTCGAGTCCGACGACCCGGTAGCCCCGTTCGGCCAGCAGCGGCAGGTTCCGCCCACCACCGCAGCCGACGTCGAGCGCCACCGCGCCGGGGTCGCCCTGCGGCACGATGTCGGCCAGGTATCCCGGCGGCGACGCCGTGGCGAACGCCGTCACCACGTCCGGCCGGTTCCAGTAGTCACCCGTCGCGCGCATGGCGCTTCACCGTGCACTCGTCGATCAGGTAGCCCTGGTCCCACGGCATCGCGCGGAACGTGGTGAGGCCCGCGGCCTCGAAGCCGGCCGCGACGGCGTCGGGCTGCTCGGTGAGAGCGAAGAAGAGCGGCCCGACCGAGGACAGGCTGAGCACGGCGGCCTGTCCCGACTCGAACAGTTGCCGCACCTGCGCCGCGTACTCCAGCAGGCGGGGGTGCGAGAAGGCGCAGTTGCGGATGCTGCCCATCTCGAAGCGGTAGTCGAAGACGAGCTGCCCGAGGGTGCGCGGAGTGCCGGTGACCAGGTCGGGCCAGCACTCGTGCAGCAACCGGTAGGCGATCTGCGGCGCGTACCGACGGCCGGTCTCCAGGAACCCGTCGAAGTTCTCCGCCTCGGCGCGAAGGCTCTCCGAGGCGTCCCAGCTGCGCAGGTCCGGCGGTACGGCGAGCACGATCGTGTGCCCGGCCGGCGCGGGGGCGGCCAGCAGCGCGACGGCGTTTCCGGAGACCACCTGGATCGCGCCGGGCACCAGACCGGCGGCGGCCGAGCCGCCGATGCACTGGACCGGCATGATCTCGTCGTCGTTGCCGTCGATCTCCTCGCCGTGGTTGTCGACCAGCAGCCGCATCAGCGTCCGGTGGTCCAGCGGCCGACCGCACAGTTCGTTGATCGCCGCCGCCACGGCCGAGAGGACGGCGCTGCTGCTGCCGAGACCGACGTGTGGAGGCAGCGGGTGCGAGCGGATCGTGATCCGCATTCCGCCGGTGAGGCCCAGGACCTGGCGCATCAGCAGCGCGGCGTGGCGCCCCAGGACCGGCCGGGCACTGTCGGCGGTGATCTCGACGCCGTCGCCGGACGCCGTGCCCTGGACCTCGACGCTCGTGAAGAGGTCGGTGACGAAGACCAGTTCACCGGCGGGGTAGGAGCCGGCGCCGGGCAGCACCTTGCTCGGGTCCAGTGCCATCGCGTTGAGCCGGTTCGGGTAGCGCAGGCGCACCCGGCCCTCGATTCCGGCGACGGGTGGCACGGGCGGGACTGCGCCGCGCACCGAACCCACCCGTACGGGGGCGAAGCCCGCCACACTACCGGTCGCGGTCATCGGCGCTTCCTCTCCGCTGTCGGGGCAACGGCAGCGTCACCGCGGCCTTGGACGTGGTGATCTCGATGAGGTGGTCGAGAGCCTCGACGGTGTAGCCGCCGCTGCCCAGCGAGCCTTCGGCCCGGATCGCCATGTTGGCCCGGGCCACCTGGCGGTGGGGGTAGCGGAAGCGCAGGATGCGCTTGAGCAGCGCGGCGTACTCCGCGCGCACCCGGGGCGACTCGAGCAGGCAGCGCAGCAGCGGCGAGTTGCCGCTGCGGTACGCCAGGAGCGTGTCGTCGCACACCGCCCGGTGGGTGGGCGGCAGGTAGAGCACGTTCTCCACGAGGTAGTCGTCGTGCCACGCGCCGAGCTGCCCCGGTTCGCTCGGCGCGAGCAGGAGCACGTCGAGGACGAGCAGTGGCATCTGGGCGCCGCCGGGACCCATGTAGGCCTTCCCGCCGATGTCCATCGTCGGGAAGTAGGGCCGGAGCCGGTTCGAGAAGTAGTCGGGGGTGATCGTCCGCTGGACCGTACGCAGGTTCTTGCGCAGGACCTCGACCCCGTCGTGCACCTGGCCGAGTGCGGCGAGGAGCACGTCGTCGTCGAGGTCGGCGCGGTCGCGGCAGGCGGCCAGGTCGTCGACGGCCAGGTTCAGTGCCTGGGTCGCGGCGACGACCGAGTCGATGAACACGTGCTCTTCGTCGCTGAGCAGGAAGCCGCGGCGGCGGGGGCCGACCGGGTTGCGCGTGGTGTAGCTGTACACGGTGTCGCGGGGGACCTCGTCGGCGACGGCGGCCAGGCGTAGGAGTGTCGGCTCGATGCCGTGCAGGTCGGCGTCCGGATCGTGCCGGACGAGTGAGGCGGCGAGGAAGCCCAGGTCGCGCAGGGCGGCTCGGGCCGTGTGGACGTCAGTCGTATCGAAGTCGGCGCTGAGGTCGGCCAGCGCGTCGACCATCCACGCCGTGTCGGCGCGCTCGTTGGCGGCGGGCAGTTCGGCGAGGACGTCGTCGGCGCGCAGCGGGTCCATCGCGGCCACGGCGAGGTCGTCGGCGTTCTGGTCGGCGCCGATGAAGGAAGTGGTCATGCCGCGACCCCGACCGCGGTGGCCAGGACCGTGCCGGATCCGCCGTCCGTGCTCCGTACCGCCGCGTGCGCCCGGATCAGGTCGGCGCCGTGATCGGCGACGGCGACGACGTCGTCGACCCGTAGCCGTTCCGGTTCGGAGACGTCGAAGACGGGCAGGAGGCGGGCCATGCGCTGGCCCACGCCGGTGTCGACCGCCATCCGGGTACGCCGTCCGGCAGGCAGCGACGCGGTGGTCACGACAAGCTCGCCGGCGCTCCCGGACACGTCGGGTACGCAGCGGCCGACCAGGCCCGACCGGGCGACCAGCGCGTCCGCCGTCGACGCGGCGACCAGGTCGGACAACCGCCAGGCGTCCTGCGACCGGGCGCCCACCACGACCGTGCACTCGATGTCGAAGAAGCGGTTCGGGAACCGCTGGTACTCCTGCCGTAGCAGGTGTGTCCGCCGGGGCAGCAGCGGATCGCCGCTGACCCGGAGCATGTCCAACCGGGCCGGGCGGTCGTCGTCGGCGAGTTCGACGGTGCACTCGAACGACGTGTCGATGGAGAAGGAGTACTCGTCGCTGTGGGCGCGCCGCCGGAAGCCACGCGCGCTCTTGCCGAGCTTCACCACGACGCGGTCCCGGAAACACTGGATCTCGTCGGTGAACTCGCCCTCGCCGAACTTGTACTCCAGCGACCGGAACTCGCCCGTGCTCTCCAGGTTCATCAGCACCCGCTCGCCGGGTTCACCGGTGCCGACGCAGAAGTGCACGCCCCCGACCAGGGACAGCTTCTGCTGCGACCGGTCGAGCACTTCGACGTAGTAGTCGGCGGTCCGTACGCCGAACAGCTCGTTGCCGAACGGGTCGGCGAGATCCGGGGCGTAGACGTGCGCCTGGCGACCCGTCGCGGTCTCGCCCCAGTCACGCACCTGCAGGGGTTCGCCGGTGGCGGAGCGGTGCAGGAAGGTGTGGAAGGAGTACCCGGGCTCGTCCGGATCGCGGCGGCCCGGCGGGTGCACGATGTAGTGCCGGAAGCAGTCGGTGTCGGCGGCGATGTCACGCAACTGCTCCGGCACACCGGCGTCGGCCTTCCCGCGCCCGGGCCTGGCACGTGCGGCCCTGGCCTGCGCGACCGCCTCGGACAAGCCGGTGGCGAATCGGGCGATCTGCTCGTCGGTGAGACTGTGTCCGGCGTAGAAGTGGTGGTAGCTGCGGCGTCCGCCCTGCGGCGCGGGCGCGCTGACCGCGAGGAGCCGGTAGCGCTCGGTGAATTCCTTCGGCAGCAGCCCGTCCGGTGTGGAGAAGCCGGCCACGACGACAGGTGAGGCGGGTGCCGGCCGGATCTCCGCCTCCGGGTCGGCGGCCCGGATCGCGTCGGCGATCAGGTCCCGGCGACGCAGGCACTCCTGGATCGCCGCGGTGAAACCGGAGTGGCCGAGGCCGAAGATGGTGGCCCACAGGGCGGCGGCCGCGGCGCCGGGGCGGGACCCGGTCAGGGTCGAGTCGACGATTCCGGTGACCGGGCTCGCCTCGGTGACGTGTCCCAGCAGGCCCTTGCGTACGAGCAGCACCCCGCACGAGTACGGCAGCAGCCCCGACTTGTGCGGGTCCAGGGCCATCGCGTGCACGCCGACGTTGCGGAAGTCGAAGGCCAGCGCGGGATCGCTGAACGGGAAGATGAAGCCGCCGTGGGCCGCGTCGACGTAGCAGAAGAACCGCACCTGATCGGCGAGCTGCACCGCGCGGCGCCGCAGCAGCGCGGCCAGCTGGTCGACCGGGTCGCACAGGCCGCTGTTGTAGTAGCCGGCCGTCAGCGCCACGATGATGCCGGTCGCGCCGGCGGCGATCGCCGCCTCGACGGCCTGCGCCAGCTGCTCCGGCTCGATGACCCAGCTCGGGCCGGGTGCGATCGTGCGCAGGTCGAGGCCGAGGACCTCGGCGGCCTTGGTGACGGAGTGGTGGGCGTACTCGCTGGTGATGAGGGTGACCCGCGACGACGCGTCGGCCCGGACGGCGTTGCGTCCGATGCGCAGTCCCTGGAGCACCGCCTCGGTCGCGCCCGAGGTGATGTAGCCGTCGGCCGAGTCGGCGTGCAGCAGGCCGGCGAGGCCCAGCAGAGCTTCGCGTTCGAGCCGCCGGGTGCCGGCGCGCCCGGCGCCGAAGGGGGTGTGCACTCCGACGTTGTTGCTGTTGAGGGCCAGGAACCGGGTCCAGGCGGAGAGGGCCACCTCGTGCGGAGCCGACATGGCGAAGCCGAGCCGGGTCACCGTGGGATCGTCCCAACCGGTCGTCTCCGCGTACGCGCGGTCGAGGCCGGCGGTCAGCTCGCCCGGGCTCAGCCCGGCGGCCGGGAACGTGTCGCTGATCGTCCAGCCGTTCTCCAGGTCAC
The DNA here is from genome assembly GCF_040649055.1 of Micromonospora sp. NPDC049060. Lineage (NCBI taxonomy): Bacteria > Bacillati > Actinomycetota > Actinomycetes > Micromonosporales > Micromonosporaceae > Micromonospora > Micromonospora sp. NPDC049060. The sequence continues at coordinate 40,086 of NZ_JBEZEV010000027.1, read as the reverse complement.
CCACCGGTACCGTCCTTGCCGTGCCGGGCGGCCGGCGTTCGGCCGAGCCGGACCTGCAGTCGCTGGGGTGTCAGCGGGTGCCGCGGCTGTTCGCCCGCCAGCACGCGCAGGATGTCGTCGGCGACGATGTCGGCGACCGCGATGTTGGCGTCCCTGGTTCGCCCCGCGATGTGCGGCAGGTGGACCACGTTGTGCCTGCCGATCAGGGGATCGCCCTCCGGCAGCGGTTCGACGTCGTACACGTCCGCGGCCCAGGCCAGTTCGTCGGCGAGTACCCGCTCCCGCAGTGCCGCGGCATCGATCGCGGCGGCTCGGGTGATGGTCACGACGAGTGCGCCCTGCCGCAGGGCGAAGACGTGGTCGCGGTCGACCACGCCGGTGACGCTGGGGGTGTCCGGTGCCGCGACGACGAGGATCTCGGAGTCCCGCACCAGCCGGTCGAGGTCCACCGATTCCGCCGAGACCTCGGCGAAGCGCTGCGGGGAGCGGTACGGGTCGTACGCCAGCACGGTCGCGCCGAGCATGGCGCACCAGCTGGCGATGCGACCGCCGATCTCGCCGACCCCGATGATGCCGACGGTCTTGCCCGCCACGGTGCCGTTGGCGAAGCGCGGGTCGTCGCAGAACTGCACGTACGGGTAGTCCCAGGGCCGGAAGCCGGTGATGACCTCGTGGTGCCACTGCGGGATGCGACGCAACCCGCACAGGATCAGGCTCAGCCCGCACTCGGCGACCGACTGACCCCAGCCGGGAGTTCCCTCGACGAACGGGATGCCCGCGTCCCACAACGCGTCCATGGCCTCGATCCCGCAGGTGTCGGTTTCGCTGGCCACCACCTTCAGCCGGGTCGCGGCGGCGATCATGTCATGGGTGAGCTCGCCCCCGAACAGGGCGACCGCGTCGACGTCGGCCCAGTCGACGGCGGCGAGGTCGCTTTCGCGTACGTCGACGTAGCGGATGTCGCAGGTCGGGGACAGGCGTTCTTCCAGCCGCTCGCGCAGGAACGCCCAGAATTCCGAGAGCAGACCGTCGTCGGTCAGCAGCACGACGGGTCGGCGGGAGGTGAGGTCGTTCATGCCCTGGCTCAAGATTCCTCGCTGTCACGTGTGCCGCGATGGCCCTGCTCGATGGTCCGGAACCACAGGCTGCTGCCGGGGGCGACGATCGCGTCGACCGCCTGACGGGCCTGTGCGTCGACGGTGGTCGCTGTCGCCTTGAGCGCGAGCGTGAGTTGGTCGAGGGTCCGGGGACCGATGATGGTGCTGGTCACGTCGCTGCTGCCGGACAGCCACGAGTGGGCGAACTCGGGCAGCGACTGCCCGTGCTCGGCGGCGAGGTCCAGCAGCGCGGCCAGGGCACGCTGCACCGGCTCCCAGACCGTGCCGCGCGGTGACCACCATTCGGTGAAGCGGGCGTCGGCGGGCGGCTCCCCGAGGAACCGTTCGCTGAGGTAACCCATCGCCAGCGGGCTGTAGGCGACGAAGCCGACGCCGTACTCGCGGCAGATGGGGAGGATGTCCCGCTCCACCTCGCGTTCGAGCAGGTTGTAGGGCGACTGCTCGGCGATCGGGCCGGGCGTGCCGAGCGAGCCGCGTGCCAGCACGGCCATCTCGACCAGACGCCAGGTCGGCACCACGCCGAGGCCGGGCTGCTCGGCCATCTCCTCCGGGCTCGGCATCGTGGACGTGCCGATGTAGCGGACCTTCCCCTCCCGCACGAGGTCCGCCAGGGCGCCGAGGGTCTCCTCGACGGGCGTCCGTAGGTCGTGCCGGTGCAGGTGGAAGATGTCGATGTGGTCGACGCCCAGGCGGCGCAGGGACCGCTCACACTCGCGCTTGACGGCGTACGCGGAGTTGCCCCAGTCGTTGGGGCCCGGGCCGACCTCGTTGTAGCACTTGGTGGCGATCAGGACGTCGTCGCGGCGGTGACGGATCGCCTTGCCGAGGATCTGCTCGCTGCGGCCGTCCTGGTAGGCGTTGGCGGTGTCGACGAGGTTGACGCCGGCGTCGAGAGCCGTGTGGATGATCTCCTCTGCCGCGGCCTCGTCGGTCGGACCGCCGAAGTTGAAGGTACCCAGAGTAACCGTGGACACACGCAAGCCGCTGCGGCCCAGTTGATGGAACTCCATCCACGCCCCCTGCTGTCTCCACCGAACCCAGCGGCCCTTGTGCCGCTGACGGTTATAGTGATCAAGATCGGAGCGAGAGTCCACTAATCAGCTGAACGATCGCCGGGCAGCAGTTGAGCGCTGGTCAACCCTCCTGCCGGCCCGGGCCCCACGCCAGCGCCCCACCCAGCGGCGGAACGCGTCCCGTCGGCGGCGACGCCCTTGCACGCGGCCGGCCGACAGGCAGGTGAAACGCTTCCCGGGGACCGTTAAGCTTTGCCGCCCGCCCAGGGTGAGCTTCACGCAGAGTTATCTCGTGGCCACTGCGGACGGATGTCGAGTCAAGCGCCGTGCCATGCCGGGGCACCGTCGAGAAGGAGGCCGAATGGCCGGGTTGTCAGCCGAATCGGAGTTGTTGCTCCTGCTCAGCAGGCAGCATGTGACGGATACGCAGATGGCTCGTGTGCGCACGATCATCGGTCAGGACGCGCCGCGCCTGGACTGGGGGCACTTCGCCGTCCAGGCCGCCAGGCACCGCGTCGCCCCCCTCGTGGGCTGGCATCTCTGGCGCCTGTTGACCACCGAGAGGGTCGCGGGCATCGATTCTCCCGTCGTGCTGCTCCTGTACTCCGCCTACCGGGACACGCACCGTGCCAACGAGCTCATGCTGGCTGAGGTCCGGGCGATCAGCGACGCCGCGGCGGACCAGGGCATCACGGTGCTCATGCGCAAGGGCGGCCATCTGGCCTTCGCGGTCTACCAGGAGCCGGGGACGCGGCCGATGGGTGACCTGGACGTCCTCGTCACCAGGGAGGAGGCGACGACCCTGGTCAAGGTGCTCGAGGGACTCGGTTATGTGGAAGGCAACCCGACGCGGGTCGACATCGTCCCGCTGAGCAAGCGGGAGCGGGCCTTCTGGCGGCTGTACGGCAGTGACCTGCCCAAGATGAACAAGTTCGGCGAGTTCCACCGGCCGATCGTCAGCATCGACATCAACGTCTCGTTGGCGCTGCCCGGCAAGGGCTACGACGTTCCGGTAGGTGCCGTCCTGGCGCACGCCGGCCGGCACCGGTACGGGGACGCCTCGTTCCTCGTGCCGTCCCCGGAGGACGCGGTCATCGACCTCGCCGCCCACATCTACAAGACGTCGACGACCCTGCGGTTCATGAACCGCGGCAAGCACCGGCAGTTGCTCAAGTACGTCGACATCGCCGAGGTCGTGCGCCGTGCCGGCGGAGACCTCTCGTGGGACCTGTTGCTCGAGCGGGTGGACGAGTACGCGGTGGCCGGACCCGTCTTCTACGGGCTCGCGCACCTGCGGATGCTCTACCCGGACGTCGTCCCCGCGGACGCCCTGGCCGCCCTGCGGCAACGGTGCCCGGAGCCGGAGCGCCTGCTCAACGAGTACGGCCAGTGGGACCTGCCGGAGCCGCGCGCCTGGCAGCAGGACTTCCTCACCCGGTTCTTCGACCCGGACGCCGACCGCGACCTGCCGGCCTCGAAGTCACTCGTGTGACGACAGGAGGCGCTTGGGCGATGCCGCCCAGGCGCCTCCTGCCTCGCGAGCGACGCGAGGACCGGCCTACCGTTCGGTCTTCCCGGACAGCACCGGCGTGCCCACCCGCCAGGAGCGGAGCATGCGCAGGAACATCAGCCACGGGCCGGTGGCGCTGACGAAGGGCGCGGCGACGAACGTCGCCACGAGCGTCAGCCGCGGACGTATCCCGGTCAACCAGCTGACGGAGCGGTCCTGGCGGTCGATTCCGCCCAGTCGCGGCAGCAGCGCCAGCAGCAGGACGGCGGTGACGGGATACGCCACCACACCGGCGCCGACGGCGAGCACGGTCCACCAGCCGCCCCCCATCGCCGTGATCACCAGCCCGGCGGGGATGAGCAGCACTCCGGCGAACCAGATGGCGATGTCGAACAGCTCCTTCGCCACCAGCAGCCACTTGCCCGGCCGGCTGACCGGTGACGGGTAGGGGCGTACGTGGTCCAGTTCCCGGGCGACCCCCAGGCTGCCGTAGCAGACGTTGGCCCACCCGTTCATCATCGACCTGGTCTGGTAGTAGGGCTCGGTCAGGTTGAAGCTCGGCACCAACGCCTGTTCGACGCCGAGCAGCGAGGCACGGTGCCCGACCGGCTCCTGCATCTCCGGGAACGGGCCGAGCTCGCGCCACGCGCCGAGATGGACGAACGTCCCCGAGCCGATCGCGTAGATCATCGGGCGGAACGGCGCGGCGAGCAGTCGCACCAGGCGCGGGCTGCGGCGCAACAGGTCGTTCTGGAGTATCCGCCCGACCTCGACGCCCAGGCCACGCCGCAGCCAGTACAGCACCTGTCCGCGCATCAGGGCGCCGTCGGCACCGGGGGCGAAGGGAGCCCGGAACCGCAGCGGCAGCTGCACCTGGTGCAGCAGCGCCGGCGGGCGGCGGCCTGCGGCGACCGCCGCACGCACCAGGTCTCCCACCGCCACGAACGTCTCCCCGTGGGCCACCGCGTCGAAGTCGTAGACGGCCAGGTAGACGCTGTCCGGGTCGACGCCCGGCAACAGCTCGGGTAGCAGCTCCACCGCGTAGTTGAGCTGGGAACCCTTGCGCCCGTCGGTGTGGGGGAAGTGGACGTGGCACGAGCGGTGCGTACCGGGCCTGCCGTTCAACTCGGCGGTGATCTGCCGGCACAGCTCCTCGGTGGTGGGCGTCGCGTCGAAGGCGCGGCGCAGCACGCCGGGCCACTCGTCCGGTGACGTCCGCTCCAGCTCGTCGAGGGTGGCGGCGATCACCGACGGCGCGAGCACCTTCTCCAGCGCCCGCTCCCGGCTGCCACGCCTGGCCAGACCGTGTAGTTCGGTGACCACGGCGGGCAGGGCCGCCTCCTGGGCGGCACGTTCGGCCGTCTCGCGTTCGCTCGTGATGGCGACCGATATCAACGTCCCGGGATATCGCGCGGTGGCGAACGATTCCAGCGTCTCGCGCACCAGTCGCTGCTCGCGCAGGGCCGGCAGCATGACCACGATGACGGGAAGGTCCGCGGGGGCCGTGGCCGGCGCCGCAGGGCGGTCGCGGACCGCCCGTGCCGCCACGATGATCCAAACGAGTACCCAGACCGCGTGCGCGGCGAACAGGATCGCCACGACGCGGCCCAGCACGGTGATCGTCTGCAAGATGGTGCCTACTCTTTGTCGTCGGTGGTCGGACCGGTGGACCCGAGCGGGCGCCGATCGCGGAAGTAGGGCACGATCCGGTTCTCGAACATCGCCAGCGCGGAACCGATCGCCATGTGCATGTCCAGGTACTGGTAGGTGCCGAGCCGCCCGCCGAAGAGCACGTTGCGCTCGGCGGTCTCCTGCCGGGCCAACATCCGGTACGTCCGCAGCGCGTCCCGGTCGCCGGCCGTGTTGATCGGGTAGTACGGCTCGTCCTGGTCGCCGGCGGAGCGCGAGTACTCCCGGACCAGCACCGTACGGTCGCTGCGGTACGACCGTTCCGGGTGCATGTGGCGGTACTCGACGTTGCGGGTGAACGGCACCGACTCCTCGGCGTAGCTGATCGTCGTGGTGCCCTGGTAGTCGCGGACCGGCGCCACCTCCCGCTCGAAGTCGAGCGTGCGCCAGCCGAGCCGACCCCCGCTGTAGCGGAAGTAGCGGTCCAGCGGCCCGGTGTAGACGACCGGCGTCCCGTCCGGAATGGCGTCGGCCAGCTCGAAGAAGTCCGTGTTCAGGCGCAGGTCGATGCGCGGGTCGGCCGCCATCCGCGACAGCCATGCGGTGTACCCGTCGACCGGGAGGCCTTCGTACGTGTCGTTGAAGTACCGGTTGTTGAAGTCGAACCGGACCGGCAGCCGGGCGATGACCGACCCGGGAAGTTCCTTCGGGTCTGTCTGCCACTGCTTGGCCGTGTATCCCCGGAAGAACGCGTCGTAGAGGGGCCGTCCGACCAGTGAGATGCCTTTTTCCTCATGGCTCGGATCAGGGGGGAGTTGGCCGATCTCGGCCGCCTGTTCGGCAATCAGTGCCCGTGCCTCGTCGGGGGTGAGGTAGCGGCCGAAGAATTGGCAGATCGTCGCGAGGTTGACCGGCAGGGGATACACCTGCCCCTGATAGAGGGTGAAAGCCTTGTGCCGGTATCCGGTGAACGCGGTGAAACGGTTGACGTACGCCCAGATTCGCTCGTTGGAGGTGTGGAAGATATGGGGGCCATATCTGTGCACCTCGATTCCGGTGTCCGGGTCGACCTCCGAGTAGGCGTTGCCACCGTGATGGTCGCGCCGTTCCAGGACCAGCACCCGCTTGTCCAACTCGGCGGCGGTCCGCTCGGCGATCGTCAATCCGAACAGGCCGGATCCGACGATCACCAGGTCGTAGCCTTCGAATGTCATGTCACTGCCTCTCCGAGTAGCCGGGCCGCCGACCGGCGCTCGTCGCTGAGGCGCTGCTTCCATTCGGCCACTGCCTGCGGCTCCTTCTCGGCGAAGAGGGCGACGTAGGAAAGAGCCGTGATGATTTTGTGCAGGTGCAGCCCGGCTTCGACGTCACGTGGCGGGGTCGGGTGGGTCCGGTGCGCCGCATAGGCGGTGTGGAACGCCGCCCGTTCGGTGTCGTCCGCGAAGCACCACCAGTCGAGCTTCACGAGGTCCTCCACCGGGTCACCGGGCCGGGCGAAGTCCATGTCCAGCAGCCATACGTCGCCGGCCGCGTCGACAAGCACGTTGGGTAGGTGCACATCGAGGTGGGTCAGCCGCGGAGACATCGGCGGCAGCACCTCGGTGACCAGTTCCAGCAGTTTGGCGACGAGCCGATCAAGATCGCTGGGGGTGAATATCTCCAATCTGGCTGCCCGGGCGGCGTAGCGGCGGATCTTGACCGCAACCGTGTCGTGGATGCTGGTCGGCCCCTGCGCGGTGTAGGGGATGTCGTGCAGCCGGGCCAGCACCGCGCCCAGCCGTTCGAGTATCCGCCGCCGCTCCCGCCCGTCCCGGGCGGCGAAGTGGTCCTCGGCGTCCGTGCCGTCGATCCACTCCTGGACGAGGAAGGCGTGCCCGTCGCCGTCCGATCCCGAACCCAGCAGGCGCGGCACCGGCACGCCGTGTGCCAGCGCGATCTCGGTGGCCCTGCGGGCTCCCAGGAAGTCGTCCGCCGCCCGGGAGTCTTCGTTGATCTTGACCAGGTAGTCGCCGTCGGTGGTGTGCACCCGCCATCCGGTGCTGAAGATGCCCTTCGTGACCGGTGTCGCCCCCAGCGGGGCCGCCTGCGGTACCACCGAGGTCAGGATGTCGATGGGCGCGTCAGCTTGCATCGGAGCCTCCGGGGGAGTGGACGCCGTCGTACAGGTCGGTCAGCTCGGTCAGGCAGCGGTGCGCCAGCGCCGCCGAGGCGGCCCCCGGCCTGCTGCTCGCGCTCATCAGGCGGCTGAACAGGTGCAGCCGCAGGTAGAGGTCGACGGTGGGCGACCGTGGGTCGAGGCCGACCCACTCCGCCCACCGCGCCGGCGGCAGGCGCCACTCCCAGGCCAGCCTGACCAGATCCAGTTCGGGGTCGCCGAACGTCGCCAGCTCCCAGTCGAGCAGAACCGGGCCGTGTGCGGTCAGGATGACGTTGCCGGGGTTCGGGTCGCTGTGCAGCAGGTGGGGGCGGGTGTCTTCGAGCACGTCGAGCGCGTGGTGCAGGGTCCGGCACTGCCGCGCCTGCGTGGTGAGACCCAACGTCGTCAGTGTCTCGGCGTACGAGTCGAGCCGGCCCGCCAGGAATCCGGCCCAGCTCGGTTGGTCGGGCGCGTGCAGCCGACCGAAGGCGGGTCCGGTGATCGTGTGCGCGGCCCGCAACGCGGCGACCGATGCCCGCACGTCGAGGGCGCTGGCGGGGTTCGGTGCGCTGCCCCGCACGTACCGGATGAGGGCCGCGCTGTGCCGTCCGAACGTCGCGCTGCCGATGACCGCGGGTACCGGCGCGCGTCCGCGCAGCGACTCGAGCGCCGTCACCTCGGTGTCGCGGCGCCAGGCAGCGGTGTAGAGCTTGAGCACGGCGAGGGGGCGCACCACCAGCACCCGGTTGGTCTCCCGCTCGGTCACGACCGCCGCTCCGGTCTGGTGCCCGGTGTCCGGCGAATCGTCGTCGCGGACCCGGCGCCGGTGCCTGTCCCCGTGCCGCGGTCGGCACATCGACCGTCGGGCGGGCTCAGGCGCGTCCGTGCCCGCGTCGTACGGCTCACCACGCAGCCCGTATCGCGGGGCCGGCGGGAGTCCGCCCCCGGAGCCGGTGTCCTGGCAGGACGCCTCCTCCGGCGGCCGGTGCCCCACATCCTGGCGACCCTGCCGTCGACCGGGCGGGGTGGCGGTGCGCGGCGACAGTGGCCGGCAGCTTCAATTTCCGTGGCATTGCCCCGCCCGTACTAATTGGTTTGCTGGTGTCTCTGAAGTGGTTTGTCGAGCAAGGACGGACGGCATTTCTCGAACGTCGCGCCCGCCTTCGACCGGACACTGGCCAACGGTCTCGGGGCCTGCATAGTACCGACCGTGATGGTGATCCACAAGCATGCACGTATCCCATTTGCGTCAGAGGGTCGCCACCCTCCGTGTTGCTCGGTCGCAATTCGACATGGACTGCGGCGGTTTCTGCGCCGGACAATTACCGACCGTCCGCGGGGCGTTTACGCGCTGATGCCGCCGAGGTGTCCCGGCCCTGCTTGAGGTCGAACTGTCGGTACGTTCGCCGTTACCGTTCGAATTGCTGTCGGCGGTGTCTGGAAGGCGCCTGCCTGCGGTTGTAGCATGACCGTCACGGGTATTTCGTGACGGACGGGTAATGGTGGCGGGCGGCTAAATCGTCGGGTAAGTGCGACTGTGCGTTGTCGCAGGCGCACGGGCGATCAGCGTCAGCGCAACCATTCTGACTGTGGCGACTTGGCGCGAGGGACGAATGAAGAGACGACCGGATAGCGACTCCACCGCGCAGCCCGCTCAGGCGGGGGAGGCAGCGGCTCCGGAGGTCGACGTGGCCGACGTGCGCTCGTTGCGGGTCGGCTTCTCGCCGAGACTGGACGGGATCAGCGCGAGACACGTCACGACGCTCGTCGAGCTGACCGTCGAGCTGCCACCGATCGTCGTCCAGCGGTCCTCGTTGCGGGTGGTGGACGGCATGCACCGGCTGCGGGCCGCGCGTGTGCGGGGTGACCGCCACGTGCCGGTCGTGTACTTCGACGGCTCCGACGCGGACGCCTTCGTGGCCGCGGTGCAGTTGAACCTCGAGGACGGCCTGCCGCTGAGCGCCCGGGATCGGCTGGCCGCTGCCAAGCGGATCCTCGCCTCGCACCCCCAGTGGTCCGACCGCCGGATAGCGGCGGTGTGTGGCGTCGCCGCCAAGACCGTCGCCGGCCTGCGGCGGCGATCCCTGGACACGGGCCACCACCAGGACGTCCGGATCGGCCGGGACGGGCGCCGGCACCCGGTCTCGACGGAAGAGGGCCGGCGGTTGGCCGAGGCGATCGTGCGTCGCGAGCCGGATGCCAGCCTGCGCGAGGTGGCGCGCCGGTCAGGCATCTCGGTCGGGACGGCTTTCGACGTCCGCCGCAAGGCGCTCGGAGGCGGCGCCTGCGTCCCGGCCGGGCAGAAGGCCCCGGCGCCGCCGCTCGCCGAGTTGGCAGCCGTCTCGTCCCCCGACGGGCTGCCGGTGACGGATCAGGATCTCGCCGCCAGCATCCGGCTACAGCTGGAGCGGCTCCGCCAGGATCCCGCGCTGCGCTACACGGACCACGGCAAGGCCCTGCTCCGGCTGCTCACCGGGACGCTCGCCTTCATCTCGCAGTCGTCGAACACCGCTGGCAACGTTCCCGCGCACTGCCACGAGTCGCTTCGGGCTGTCGCCCAGGCCTGCGCGGGGGGCTGGTACCAATTCAGCCAGATGCTGCCCGAGGAGCGCAGACGCCACCGGACGGTCGGGCGTTGAGCCCCACCGCCAGGGGCAGCTCAGCCCGGTCCTGACATGCGGATCCACACCCTGCTGGACACCGCCGCGCGTCGGCATCCCCAGCGCACCGCGGTCGTCGACCGGAGTCACCGGTGGAGCTACCAGGAACTCCGGCAGCGAAGCGTCAACCTGGCCGGTCGGTTCCGCGCACTGGGCCTGCTGCCGGGGGACCGGATCGCCGTGCGGTCCGGCGGCGCAGGCTTCGCCGCGATCCTGTTCGCGGCGTCGTACGCGGACCTGACGCTGGCGCCGCTGTCGGCCACGATGCGGCCGTTCCAGCTTCGGGCGGTACTCGCCGACATCGAACCAGCCCTCGCGGTGGGGATCGGGTCCGCAGTGGTCGAGGCGCCCGCCCGCGCCTGGTCGTCGGCACAGTTCGGGGAGATCCTGGAGACGCTCGACGCGCCGGTCGGGGACGCGGGCCAGCCCGATGCCAGCCGCGCCGACGGTGACCTGGAGACGCCCGCCCTCCTGATGTACACGTCGGGCAGCAGCGCGCAGCCCAAGGGGGTGGTCTGTCCGCACGACAGCGTCCTCTTCGCGACCCGGGCGATCGGACAGGTCCTCGGCTACCGGCCGGACGACGTCGTGCTCTCCTGCGTGCCGCCCTCGTTCGACTACGGGCTCTACCAGCTCCTGCTCGCCACGGCTGCGGGCGCGCGGTGGGAGGCGCTCGAGGCAGGCGAGGGGATCGCCCTCCTCGAACGGATGACCAGCGCGCGGGCCACCGTCGTGCCCGTCGTGCCGGAGATCGCCACCGCGCTGCTCCGGCTGGCGGCCAGGACGGCGCTCCCGGTGCCGCAGTCGGTCCGGATGTTCACGAACACCGGCGCCCGGATGTCGCCACGGCTCGCAGACGGGCTGCGGGACGCGTTCCCGGGCGCGGCCGTGGTGCAGATGTACGGACTGACCGAATGCAAGCGGGCCACGATCCTGGAGCCGGACGGCGACCTGGAACGCCCAGGGTCCGTCGGGCGCGCGATCCCTGGCACCGTCGTACGCGTCGTCGACCGGCAGGGCCGGCCGCTACCCGCCGGCGAGGTCGGCGAGGTCGTCGTCGAGGGCGCGAACGTCATGGCCGGATACTGGCGCGACCGGCAGCTGAGCGCCGCCACCTTCCGGGCGACCGCGGCTGGCCGGCGGCTGCACACGGGCGATCGCGGCCACCTCGACGTCGACGGCCACCTGTACCTGCACGGTCGCGGCGACGACGTCTTCAAGCACCGGGGCGTACGGTCGAGCACCGCCGAGATCGAAGCGGCGGCCATGGACATCGACGGCGTCGACGGGGCCGCCGCCCTCGCGCCGGACGAGGCGAACCCGCTCACCGTCGTGGTGGCCACTCTCCTGCCGGTGAACGACGTGCTGGCGGAGCTGGCGCGCCGCCTCGAACCGGCCAAGATGCCGGAGCGTTGCGTCGCGGTTCACGCGCTGCCGCTCACCCCGCACGGGAAGGTGGACCGTCAACAGATCCGGGCGATCGCGCGTCCGCACCCACCGCCGACTCCCGTTCAAGTGCGGATTCCTTGACGGTGTCCGGGGAGTTGCTAATCTGCCGATCTTGAATCTGGCCTCCGGTAGGTGACCACTGCTGCTGGGATGAGGACCGTATGTCGTCGCGACCCACCCGCCCTGAGGCGGTCGATCTCGACACCGCTGTCCATCCCCTGCTGCCGGGCCAGCTCGCGCACCACCGCGCCCTGTCGGGGACGGCGGAGCAGGGCGCGGCGGCCTGGATGTCCTACCAGGTCACCGGCCCGCTGGACGTCGCCGCATTCGTCGGCGCGGTGCGCTCGACGGTCGCCCGGCACGCGGCGCTGCGGATCGGTGTCACGACGCTCGACGGTGAACCTGTCCAGTGGGTCCGGCCGATGCCCGACGATCGCCGGCTCGTGGCGATGACCCAGGTCACGGCGAACGACACCGAGCAGTTCGCCCGGTACGTGCGCTCCGTCCTGGCGGCGGACCTCCGGCGCCCCTTCGACCTCGCGGTCGAGTACCCGTTCGTGCTGCGGTTGCTGCGGTTCACTCCGACTCTGCACGCCGTGCTCGGGGTGTTCTCCGACTACGCCGTCGACGCCACCGCCCGGATGATCGTCGTACGCGACCTGTGGGGCGCCTACTTCGGCGGCGGGACCGACGCCGACCCCGTGGACGCCGACTACCTCGCCGCGGTGACCGGCCAGGCCGCCGCCGCCGACTCGGCGCGCGCCCAGGCGGTGTCCGCGTACTGGCGGCGGCGTGGCCCGTGGCTGCCGCCCCGGTGCCAGTTCCTTCCGGGGCTCGGCGGGCCGTCCGCGACCGTCGCCCACACCGAGCTGCTGACCCTGCTCGAGGACGAGTGGAAGGACGTGCGCGAGCGCTGGCAAACCGCCGGCTTCAGCACCGTCCAGTGGCTCCTCACGTTGTTCGCGGCCGCCGTGTTCCAGCTGACGCCGCAGGACCGCATCGTCGTCTCGATGAAGCTGAACGGCCGGCGTCACGCCGACCAGGGCGTCGTCGGCATGTTCGACGTCGTCGTGCCGGTCGTGCTGGACCGGCCGGACCGGCCCGCCGACCTGCTGGTGCAGGTGCGGCGGGAGCTGTTGTCGGCGACCTCGCGCCGCACCGTCACGCGGCAGGCGTTGGACGACATGTGGGCGACAGCGGTCCGACGCCTGGGTCGTCCGGTCCACGACACCCTGTCGATGACGTACCTGGAGGACACCGCCGACCGCGACGACGCCGACGGCGGCGCGGTCGCCATCGAGCGCGGCGCGTACACCCCGACGTGGGCCAGGACCGCCGACGGCCTGCGGATCGCCGCGAACGAGCGGCCCAACGGGCTGGGCGTCCGGCTGACCGTCGACGGCGAGACCATGTCGCAGGCCACCTTCACCAGGTTCGTCGCCGCCTTCCGCGCACTGCTGGCCGGAGACGACCCGGCCAGCGCCGCGCCGGCGAGGGAGAGCGGCCCCGGGCTCACGCCACTTCGCGCACCCGACGGTGCGGTCGTGCTGGTCGTCGACCTGGCCGAGGTGACCTCGGTCCTCGACTCGCACCCCGCGGTCGCCTCCGCCAGGGTCTCGGTGGAGGTCGCCGAGGACGGCGGATCGCGACTCGCCGCCGAGGTGACGACCGCCGACGCCGTGGTCACGGCGGACGATCTCGCCAGCCACGTCCGTTCGCACGTCGCCGGCCGGCCGTTCCTGGCGGTCCCGGTGCGCATCGCGGTGGTGTCCGACACCGCCGCCGACGAACGGTCCGAGGAGCTATTCATGGATGGAGTTGGTTGAGCGTGGAGAGTGTCCACGTCGACACGGTGATCGACGAGGAAACCCTTGACGCGGTGGCGAAGCGGGTGCTCACCGTGCCGCCGGTCGGCGACGCGCCGCGCTACACGGGCGCGATGCAGCTGGCCGAGCTGGAGATCGACAGCCTCGTCGTCGCGGAACTCATCGTCGAGTTCGAGCAGGAGCTGGGTGTACTGCTGGACGTCGTCGCCGTCGACCGGATGGAGACGCTCGCGGACCTCTGCCGGGCGCTGCAGCCGGCAGCAGGCTGAGCCATGCCCGTGACTACCCATGCCGATCCGCTGGCGCAACGGATCGTCCGGCTGCGAGAGGCGGTCGCGGCGACCGGCCTGCGCCACCTCGCGGTCGAGGTGGCCTCCGGGCCGGATCTCGTGGCCGCACTGCGTGCGCTCCGCCCGCTCGACGCGTCAGTGGTCGTGGTGGGTCCGACCGTCACCGCGTCGGCGCTGGCGGAGCTGCGCCCACAGGCCGTGCTGAACGTCGCCAGCGGGCGGATCCGGCCCACCGGGGAAGACGGCCGGCCCACCGGCGCAGCGCAGGGCGGGCTGTGGATCTTCTCGTCGGGCACCACGGGTACCCCGACCCCGACCTACTGGCCCTGGCCGGAGCTGACCCGCGGCGCCGACTGGGAGACCGCGCACCGTGACGAGAGGTGGGGGATCGGCTACGCACCCTTCACCTACGCCGGGGTGGAGGCCGTGAGCCAGGCGCTGGGCAGGGCGGCCAGCATCGACTTCCTCACGCCGACCGACCTGGCCGCCGGGACGGGCGCGCGCTACGACGTCGTCGCCGGCACCCCGTCGTTCTGGCGGATGGCGGCGCTGCACCGGGGGACCGACGAGGCCCGACCGCGGGTGCACACCGTCTCGATGGGCGGCGAGCCGGTGGACGCCCAGCTGCTACGCCTGATCGAGTCGGCGTTCGCGCCGCAACGCGTCCTGCAGTTCTACGCCAGCACCGAGCTGGGCCGGATCGCCACCGTCTCCGACGGACTGCCGGGCCTGCCGCTCTCCGTCCTCGACGGGTACGGGCCCACCGGGAAGGCGCTGGCGGTACGTGACGGCGAGCTGCTCCTGTCCCCGGCGCCCGGCGCACCGTACCTGCCGACCGGGGACGAAGCGGCGATCCACGGTGGGCGCCTGCACATCCTCGGGCGACGCGGCGAGGTCATCAACGTGGGTGGCGTGAAGGTCGTACCCGGCCACGTGGCCCGGCTGCTGCAGGAACATCCGGACGTCGTCGCGGTCCGCGTCTACCCGGTGCGCAGCAGCGTGCTCGGCGCCGTCGTCGGCGCCGACGTCGTCACGCCGCCGGGCTCCGACCGTGACCTGGTCGTGCAGCGGGTCAAGGCCCATGCCCGCCGCGTACTGGCCCCGGCGGAACAACCGCGTCGCGTCACCGTCGTCGACCAGCTTCCGATGGCACCGTCCGGAAAGGCGGCCCGCGGTGAGTGAGGCGCTCGGGACGGTCTTCGTCACCGGCGGTACCCGGGGCATCGGGCTGGCTGTCACCCGGCAGCTGCTGACCGTCGGTTACCGGGTGGTCGCCGTGGCACGGACCGCCCCCAACGAGTTCGCGGCCCTGCGGGAGTCCGTCGGTGACCCGCTGACGTTCCTCGCCGCCGACCTCACCAGCGGCGACGATCGGCTCACGGTGGCCAACCGGCTACGGGAGTGCGCCGATCTCCACGGTCTGGTCAACAACGCGGGGGTGGCGAGCGCGGCTCTGCACGTGGCCGCCGCACGGTCGGACATGACCCGGATGTGGCAGCTGAACGTCGAGGTCCCGATGTCCCTGTCCCAGGCGGCGGTCAAGGCGATGTACCGCCGTGGCGGGCGCATCGTCAACATCACCTCGATCGCGGCCCATCGGACCTTCCGCGGGCTCGGCGCGTACACCGCGACCAAGTGCGCTCTGGAAGGGTTCTCGAGGGTGCTCGCCGCCGAGGTCGGCAGCCGGGGCATCACGGTCAACTGCGTCGCTCCGGGCTTCATCGACACCGCCATGACCGCATCGATCGAGGACGGCCTCCGTGCCGCGATCAACCGACGGAACATGCTCAACCGGGCCGCCACCGTCGCCGACGTGGCGCGGTCGGTGGAGTTCCTGCTCTCGCCCGCCGCGGAGGCCATCACCGCGCAGGTGCTCCGGGTCGACTCGGGCAGCGGCGGATGAGCACGCTGGACAAGACCGGGCAGGCGGAACAGGCCCCCCGGCCGCCGGAGGCGACGAGCCTACCGACGGAGTTCACCGACCGACGGCAGCGCTTCCGGCGCGAGGCGTTGCGTCACCACGGCGTCAACCGGGACGCCGGCGACGCGGTGGAGCTCGGCTGGCGGGCGCTACCCGGCCTGGCCGCGTTGCGTGGCCTGCGGTGGCGCAACGTGCGGGCCGCGCTGCGGGTCTCGCGCACCCGGGTTCCGGTCGTGCTCCAGTCGCAGATGAGCGAGTGTGGGGCCGCCGCGCTGGCGATGGTCCTCGCCTACTTCGGTCAACCGGTCCCCCTCGACGAGCTGCGCACCGAGACCAACACGGGCCGGGACGGAGTCGCGGCCCGCGCGATGCTCGCTGCCGCGCGGCGGCGCGGCCTGGTCGCGCGCGGGGTCCGGGTCTCCATCGAAGGGCTGCGCAACCTCCCCCCGGCGACCATCCTCTTCTGGAACTTCATCCACTTCGTCGTGTTGGAGCGGGTGACCGACACCCACCTGTACATCGTCGATCCGGCCTTCGGTCGCCGTAAGGTCAGCCTGGCCGAGGCCGGCAAGGCGTTCACCGGTGTGGCGCTGGAGTTCCATCCACCGGTCGGCGCCACGACGTCGCGGCGAGGGGCCAACGCCCGGAACCTCGGCGCGAGCCGCCTGCCGTACCTGTCGAAGTTCTTCCCGCGTACGGCCGCCTGGGTTCCGCTCGCGCTGACCTCGGTCGCGCTGACCCTGTGCGGCCTGGCGGTGCCGGCCGCCTCCACCTACGTCGTGCACCGGGCGAGCCAGCCCGGCGAACCGGTCAGCGCCTGGCTGCTGTTCGGGGCGGCGGTCGTGCTGTTCGGGATGTACTTCTGGATGCAGACCGTCCGTCGGCTGGCCCTGCTGTCCGTGCAGACCCTCGCCGACAAGTCGGTGACCCTCGGAGCGGTCCACCACCTCGTCGCCCTGCCGTTCGACTACTTCGCCCAGCGCCACACCGGCGACCTCTCCATGCGGGTCCGCACCAGCAACGCGGTCCGTCAGATCCTGACGGGATCCGCGCTGTCGGCCGTGCTCGACGGGGTGCTGGTGCTCGTGTACGGCGGGCTCATCGTCGTCGCGGACCGGCGCCTCGGTGCCCTGGTGCTCACCCTCGCCGTCGCCCAGCTCGCCCTGCTCGCGTTCAGCTGGCGCAAGCAGGAATACCTGACCGCGGCGTTGTTGGAGGCGCAGGCGAAGAGCCACACCGAGCTGTTCCAGCTGCTGGACAGCGTGCCGACGCTCAAGGCCTCCGGGCTGGAGGGCGCCGCGGCGGAGACCTGGAGCCACACGTTCGTCGCCGAGGTGAACGCCAGGACCCGCAGCCGGCGGTTCCTCGGCGTGTGCGAGGCCGCCAGCACCGCGATCCAGTTCCTCGCTCCGCTCGCCGTGCTCGCCGCCGGTCTGGTCCTGCTCGGTCGCGGCGAGATCTCCCTGTCCCGGGTGGTGGGCTTCTCCGCTCTGGCCATGGGAATGTTCGTACCGCTGGCGAGTCTGGTGCAGACCGGGCTGGAGGTCGCCGGTCTGAGGGCCACGTTGACCCGGCTCGCCGACATCCTGGACGCGCGCCCGGAAGCCGGCCCGGACGCGGTGGCGCCGTCCCGCGTCACCGGCGCCATCACGCTCGACGACGTGCGGTTCGCCTATCCGGGCGCGCGGACGCCGGCGCTCGTGGACGTCAACGCACAGATCGAGCCCGGGCAGTTCACTCTCATCCTCGGTGAGTCCGGCTCCGGCAAGTCGACGCTCGCCATGCTGCTGGCGGGGCTCTACCTGCCCAGCGCCGGCACGGTGTCCCTCGACGGCACGCCGACCGATCAGCTGGACCGGCCGGCCGCGCGGCGGTCGATGGCGTACGTCCGGCAGGACGCCCGGCTGTTCGGCGGGACCATCCGGGAGAACATCGCGCTCGGCCGGCCGGAGTGCTCCCTGGAGGACGTCATCGCCGCCGCCCGGCTGGCCGAGGTCCACGACGACATCGACGCGATGCCGATGCGGTACGAGACGCTGCTCGGCAGCTCCGGGGCGGGCCTGTCCGGTGGGCAGATCCAACGCATCTCCCTGGCGCGGGCCCTGCTGCGGAACTCCGAGCTGCTGATCCTCGACGAGGCGACCAGCGCCCTCGACCGGCTCACGGAGGACCGCATCATGGCCAACCTGCGCCGGACCGGGCGCTCGCTGGTGGTCGTCGCCCACCGGCTCTCCCATCCCGAGGCCGCCGACCAGATCCTCGTCATGAGCGATGGCAGGCTCGTCCAGCGTGGCCGTCACGAGGACCTGATGGCCGAGGACGGTCTGTACCGGCGCCTCGTGGGAGGTGCCTCGTGACAGCCGAGCGCTGGCTCGACCGGCAGGCGCTCGACGCCCTGCTGCCGCTGATCCTGCAGGTGCCGCACTCGCACCGGCGCTTCGAGATGGACGCCGCCACGGCCGCCGCCGAGTACCAGATCGACGGGCCGGGCCTCGACGTCCTCGTCGCCGCCGGTCTGCCCTCGGCGGCCGGCGCGGACGGCCTCCTGTTCGACGCCACCGACCTGCGCAACGTCTCGGTGCACCTGGACCCGCGCTCGCGCGGGCGCAAGGTCCTCTCCTGGTGGATCCGCGAGCTGGGGCGCCCCACCGCCCACGCCCGCTACCGGATGGACTACGTGGCGCAGTGCCCGGAGCCGGGGCACGACGAGCCGTGCCGGTGGCGCCTCGCGGTGCCGGACGACGCCTGGCACGAGACGACGTCGGCACAGGACCGGGGCGGCGTGCTGCACTCGGTGACGTTCGACCGGCCGCGGACCTGGCCGGAACTGCCGACCGCGGTGCTCGACCTGCTGGCGGAGACCCGGCACATCCGGTTCCTCTGGCTGCCGGAGACGTTGCGCGCCGACAGCGCCTTCGTCCGTGACACCGGGATCGGCGACTGCGTCGGCGTGGCCCACCTGCTGGTCGAGGAGGCCCGCAGGCGGGGACTGACCGCCCGGTTCTCCTTCGGCAGGTCGCTGACCCCACCGATCTCCGCATCGCACTCGTGGGCGGAGTTCCAGGTCGACGGGGTCTGGGTCCCGGTCGACCCGGTGCTCCTGGACGCCCTGGGGCAGTGGGGCATGGCCGGGCCGGAGTGGCAGCGCGACCGCTCGCTCGGTGCCATTCTCGGCCGCGTCGGACCCAGCTGGCGCGACCTGGTGACGCATGCCGGTCAGCCGGTTTTCGCGAGATTCCCAACCTACCGCGACACGGGAGGGTGACATGGTGGATTGGCCACCCGCCTTTGAACCGCTCATTCGGGAGCGCAGCCGGCTGCTCAGTGCCGACTCGCCCCTGGAGCCTGACCAGAGCCTGACCGAGCTCGGTGTCGACTCGCTGGAAGTGGTCGAGTTGATCGTCAACCTGGAGACCGAGTTCGACATCGAGATCCCACCCGAGCTGTTGCAGCCGGAGGTCTTCGCGACTCCGGGCACCATCTGGAACGCGGTCAGGAGCCTGATGTGACCGGCCCCGTCGAGGAGAGACACGCGGACATGCACCAGTCGTGGGAGCGGCTCACCACGGTCGCCGCCAGGTTGAGCGACCAGGCGCGGGACCAGCGCTACCACGTCTTCGACATCTTCGACTGGCCGGCGGAACTGCCGACGGACCAGTTCTGGATGAGCCCGGAGCTGACGACGTGCCACGGCACCGCGGTGTGGGACCGCCTGTCGGATGCCGAACGGGTGCGCCTGACCCAGGCCGAGGCGGTGAACTTCTTCAGTCTCAACGTCCACCTCATCCGTGAGCTGATCGGCGAGGTGGCCGGGCGGATCTACGACACGCGGTACCCGGGCCTGTCGGAGTTCTTCCACGACTTCATCCACGAAGAGAACGAACACATGTGGTTCTTCGCCCAGTTCTGCCAGCGGTACGGGGGGAAGGTCTACAAGACCAAGCGCGTCGCCGGCAGCGCGATCGACGGTGGCCCCGCCATCCGTGACCTCGTCATCTTCGGTCGCATCCTCATCGCGGAGGAGCTGTGCGACTACTACAACGCGAAGATGGCGACCGACGGCCGGCTGCCGCAGATCGCGCAGCAGATCAACGCCGTCCACCACCAGGACGAGTCGCGGCACATCGCGTTCGGCCGGCAGATGATGCGGGCGCTGTACGAGGAGGCGAAGCAGAGCGCGACGCCGGAGGAGTTGGCGGGAGCCGGGACGTACCTGGCCCGCTACGTCAGCTCGTGCCTGCGGGCGTTCTACCACCCCGAGGTGTACGCGGACGCCGCCCTTCCCGAGGCCCGGCGGATCCGCGCCGAGGTGCTCGGCGACCAGTACCGTCAGGAGTTCCACCGGACCGTGATGCACAAGACCACCCGCTTCTTCGACCGGTTGGGGCTCTTCACGGAAGACACGGTGGCCTGGTGACCGGTCAGCTGCCACGACGTCTGCTGCACGAGTGGTTCATCGCCGGCCTGGCGATGGCGCCGGACCGGGTCGCGCTGCGGATCGGTCGCCAGGAGTGGACGTACACGGAGCTGGACCAGGTGGCCCGGCGCTGGGCTGGCGGGCTGGTCGCGTGCGGGGCGCGGAGCGTCGGCATCCTCGCGGTGCGCAGCATCGAGTCGTACGCCGGGCTCCTCGCCACGCTCTACGCCGGCGCGACGGCGGTGCCGCTCAGCCCGGGCTTCCCCGCCGCGCGTACCTGCCGGATGGCGGCGCAGGCCGGCGTCGACACGGTGATCGTCGACCGGTCGGGGGCGGCGGCGCTTGCGCACCTCACGGCGGCCCTGCCCGGCCTCACCGTGGCGGCGCAGGCCGCGACGCCGCTGGCCGCCCTGCCCCGGGCCGGCTACGACGACGTGGCGTACGTGCTGTTCACCTCGGGCTCCACCGGCCGGCCCAAGGGCGCGGCGATCACGCACGCCAACATGGACAGTTTCCTGCGGTACAACCTCGACCGCTACGACCTCGGCCCCGGCGACGTGTGCTCGCAGACCTTCGACCAGACCTTCGACCTGGCGATGTTCGACCTCTTCGTGGCCTGGGGCGCGGGTGCCACCGTGGTGTCCACACCGCCGCAGGTGTTCACCGCGCTGCCGGAGTTCCTGGCCGCCGAGCGGGTGACGTTCTGGTTCTCCGTGCCCAGCGCCATCGCTCTGGTGCGGCGCCGGGGCGGGCTGACCCCCGGCTCGATGCCGACGCTGCGGTGGAGCCTCTTCTGCGGTGAGGCGCTGCGCATGACGGATGCCGAGGACTGGCAGCGGGCGGCGGCCGGATCGGTGGTGGAGAACCTGTACGGCCCGACCGAGCTGACAATCGCCTGCTCCGCGCACCGGCTGTCCGGGGACTCCGCCGACCTCGCCGTGCACGGCGTCGTCCCCATCGGCGCGCCGTACCCGCATCTCAGGTACCGCATCGTCGAGGACGGGGTGGACGGCACCGAAGGCGAGCTGTGCGTGACCGGGGAGCAGATGTTCCCCGGGTATCTCGATCCGGCCGACGACGAGGGTCGCTTCCACGACGGCGACTCGGTGCGCTGGTACCGCACCGGCGACCGGGTCCGGGAGTGCGCCGGCGGTGAACTCGTCTATCTCGGTCGGGTCGACCGGCAGGTGAAGGTCCGCGGCTACCGGGTCGAGCTGGACGAGCTGGAGTGGCACGTCGGGCAGTTGCCGGGGGTGGAACGGGCCGTGGCGGTGGCGTTCGAGGCGGCCGGGCGGACGGAGCTGGCGGTGTTCTACGTCGGCACCCCGGGCGTGGACATCCGTCGCCCGATGTCCTCGATCCTGCCGGGATACATGGTGCCGCTGCTGTGCCGCGACATCGACGCGTTCCCGCACACGGCGAACGGCAAGATCGACCGTGGGGTGCTCGCCGCGCGGGCCCGGGACCTGGTGGCCGGCGGACAGGTCACCCATGCGTGAGAGCCGGCTGCGCCCGCTGGCCGACTCCACCCTCGGGGCGATGCTGTCCATCCGACGCTTCGAGTACGCGGTCCTCGACCTGCTCGGCCGGGGACTGATCCCGGGCACCAGCCACACCTGCCTCGGCCAGGAGCACGTCCCGGTCGTGGTCGAGTCCCTGCTGCGCCACGACGACGAGGTGTTCAGCAACCACCGGGGACACGGCCACTACCTGGCGCGCTACGACGATCCGGCGGGCCTGCTCGCCGAGCTCGCCGGCCGTGAGGGCGCGGTGTGCGGCGGAATGGGCGGTTCGCAGCACATCCGCCGCCCGGGCTTCATGTCCACCGGCATCCAGGGGCAACTGGTCCCGGTCGCGGTGGGCACCGCCTTCGACATGCGGCGCACCGGAGCGAACTCGATCTCCGTGGCGTACGTCGGGGACGGCACCTGGGGCGAGGGGGTGGTGTACGAGGCGCTCAACCTCGCCGCGCTCTGGCGGGTGCCGATGGTCGTCGTCGTCGAACACAACGGGATCGCCCAGTCCACCCCGACCTCGGCGCAGATGGCCGGTAGCGTCGCCGACCGCTGTGCCGCCTTCGGCATCCGTCACGTCAGGGTGACCGGCATCGACGTCGACGCCATCCGGGCCAGTCTGGCGCCGCTCGTCGCCGCCGTACGTGACGACGGGTCTCCGTTGGTGGTCGAGTTCGACACGGTGCGGCTCGGCCCGCACAGCAAGGGCGACGACACCCGCACGTCGGCGGAGCTCGAGGCCGTCGCCGGGCGTGACTGGTACCCGCACTACCGTGCGGCGTTCCCGGAGCAGGTCGACCGCCTGGACGCGGCGGCGACCGGGAAGATCCGCGACGTGGTCGAGTCGGTACTCGCCCGACCGCTGATCGGTGCCGGTCATGGCTGAGCCGGGGGCCGAGCGGGTCGGGGAGGGCCTCAACCGTGCCCTGGCGACCCTGCTCGCGGAGAGGCCGGATCTCCATCTGATCGGCGAGGACATGGCCGACCCGTACGGCGGCGCCTTCGGCGTCACCCGCGGGCTGTCCACCGGGTATCCCGAACGGGTGCTCAGCACTCCGATCAGCGAGCAGGCGATCGTGGGCTTCGCGGTCGGCCTGGCCCTGCGGGGCCGGGAGGCGGTGGTCGAGGTGATGTTCTCCGACTTCGCCACCCTGTGCTTCGACCAGATCGTCAACCTGGCCAGCAAGGCCGTCACGATGTACGGCGAACCGGTGCGGATGCCGCTGGTGATCCGGTGCCCGACGGGGGGCAACCGCGGATACGGGCCCACCCACAGCCAGAGCCTGCAGAAGCACTTCGTGGGCGTCCCCAACCTCGCCGTGCACGAGCTGAGCCCGGTGCACGACGCGCACGCCACACTGGCCCGGATCCTCGACTCGGGGGCCCCCGCGATGTACTTCGAGGACAAGGTGCTCTACGGCCGTCGGCGGTTCGGCGCGGCGGCCGGAGACGAGCTGTTCCACTGCGAGCGGATCGGTGGCGCCTGCGACTTCGCCGTGCTGGGCGTACGCGGGGTCGACCGGGCCGACGTCGTGGTCATCGCACCGGGCGGCCTCACCGACAGGGTGCTCGGCGGGATGCGGGGTGCCTATCTGGCTGACGAGATCGCGGTGCGTGCGGTGGTGCCGTCGCGGCTCTACCCGTTCGACCCCGCGCCGCTGGCTGCTCTGGTCGCCGGGGCCGGACGGGTGGTGGTCGTCGAGGACGCGACGGCCGGCGGCACGTGGGGGGCCGAGGTGGCTCACACCATCCACCAGCAGATGTGGGACCTGCTGTCCCAGCCCGTCCGGCTGCTCCACGCGCCGCCGAGCACCATCCCCGCCGCACCCCACCTCGAGCGTGCGGTGCTGGTCCAGGCGGACGACATCCGCGCTGTGGTGACGGCGGTCGCCGGTGGGTGACATCCGGCTGCCGCGGCTCAACGCGACCGACGAGGAGTACACGCTGATCGAGTGGCTGGTCGGCGATGGGGCGCCGGTGGAGGCGGGCACCGCGGTGGCTCTGGTGGAGACGTCCAAGGCGGCGCACGAACTCGTCGCGGACGACGCCGGCGTCCTGTGGCAGCGGACGTCCGCACCGTCGACCTGCCGCCCGGGGGAGGTGGTGGCGACCGTCGGCGGGGGCGACCGCCCGCCGCCGGCACAGCAGACCGCCGATCCGGATTCGATCACCATCACCGAGCCGGCCCGGCGGCTGATGGCCGAACACGGTGTGGCGGAGGCGGCCGTACGGTCGATCGGCAAGCCGGTCATCGCGCGGTCGGACATCGAACAGCTGGTCGCCGGGCAGGCGCCGCCGGCCACGGCCGAGCGGGTGACCGTGTCCGCGGCCCAGCGACGGATCGCCCGTACGGTGTCCACTTCGCACCGCGAGATCCCCGCCGCGTACACGGTCGTCAAGGTGGTCGCCGATCGACTGAAACAACGCCTGCGTGCCGAGGCGGCGACCATCGGATTCGTCGGCATCCCGGAGCTGGTGGTCGAGGCGATCGCGGCGCGGCGGGCGGAGTTCCCGCTGTGCTTCGCGCGAGCGGAGGGCGATCAGGCGGCGACGGTTCGGCCGGGAGCGCACGTCGGTGTCACCATCGACGTCGGGAGGGGCCTCTACCTGCCGGTCGTCGCCGACGCCGACACCCGGCCGCTACGGGACGTCGCCGCCGACCTGTTGCGGTTCCGTCGCGCCGCCGTGCGCGGGGAATTCGCCGAGGCTGATCTGGCCGGGTCGAACATCGCGCTCACGATACATACGGACGCGGACGTCGTGCATGCGCAGCCGCTCATCTTCCCGGAACACACATGCGCGGTCTCTCTCGCCTCGATGCAGCGCGAGTTGGTGCTTCAGAATGATGGCTCGGTCACCACCAGTGACTATTTCCATCTGGGTTTGGCATACGACCATCGTTTTGTCAACGGTCGGTCCGCGGCGGCGTTCCTGCGCGCGGTCAAGGCCGATCTGGAGGCGGGTCGATAGCCCCCTGACAGTTGTCAGTTGAACGCGACCAACGCGACATCGCCCGTGGACATGACGGAGGTATCCTATGGCCCCCAGCCCGCTATGGAAGGGCTGTCGATCCGTGTGGAACCTGTGGACTTGAGTCCGCTGCCACGGCTTGCGGATCGAACCCGTCGGGTGGAGAAGGACCGATGATACGGAAAGGGGTGAACCAACATGACCGAGGTGACTTTCGAGGCTGTCGACATCCGTGAGATGTCCGACGAGGAGCTGGACGATGTGGTGGGCGCGGCCCGTTGCATGTGATTCATCCGACCAGCTGGTCGGGTGCAGTGTGACCGATGATGCGGGGAGGGGGTGAACCAACATGATCGAGGTGACTTTCGAGGCTGTCGACATCCGTGAGATGGCCGACGACGAGCTGGACGATGTCGTCGGCGGCCCGATGGCCTGCCAGTAAGGCGGCAGGAGGCGCTTGGGCACCTCGCTCAGGCGCCTCCGTCCGCCTTGTCGGTGACGTGGCCGGCGGGTCCCCTGTCGCACCTGCCGGCATTGGCGGGAATCAGACGGTCACGGTCCGGAACCGGCCGTGACCGATGGTTACGGTTATGGAACGAGCCGCAGTGCCCGACCCTTTCTCAGGCGTGCCTCCTGGGCGTTTTGTTCGAGAAAAGGGGTCACCCCGTACCGGCGTTTTTTGGTCAGAGGCATGATCACCGGCCAGCATTTGTCGTGATAGTTTCCCCCCCATGGATGCTGATGTTTCTGGGGCTGTGGACACGTTCCAGCGGGCCTTTTACAAGAGCAAGGTGTGGCGTCGCCGGACATGGCTCGGCGTGGCGTGTCACCAGAATCCGATGGACATGTGGATGATCCAGGAGATCATTCACGAGACGCGACCTGATCTGATCATCGAGACCGGCACCCGGCACGGTGGGTCCGCACTCTATTACGCGACCATGCTCGGACTCGTCGGTAACGGCCGGGTCGCCACGGTCGACGTCAAGCCCGAACATCTCGCCGGACCGAGCGGCTGGATCGACGGCGAAGGAATGGCGATCGAATCGCCGTACTTCGACCGGGTCGACACCATGACCGGGTCGTCCGTCGATCCTGCCGTCGTCGCCCAGATGCGGGAAAAGGCGCAGGCCGTCGAGCGGGTCATGGTGATCCTCGACAGCGACCACAGCAAGCAGCACGTCCTCGCGGAACTCGCGGCGTACGCCGACCTGGTGACGCCGGGCTGCTACCTGATCGTGCAGGACACCAACCTCAGCGGGCACCCGGTCCAGGCGGGGCCGTGGGAACCGGGCGACGGGCCCTGGGAGGCGCTCGAGGAATTCCTGCCCGATCAGCGCTTCGAAGTCGACAGGTCGAAGGAGGAACTGATGTTCACCTGGTTCCCTGGCGGCTATCTGCGGCGAGTGTGAGGATGCCCGACGCGCAGTCGTCGTCTCACCAGCCACCAACTTGATTCCTGACTCCCGGGGCCCTGCGGGAATCGCGACCGGGCACGGAAACAGCCCTTGGTCGATGGTCTTCTTGTCCAGAGAAGGGCATCAGTGACCAAGGGCTGTTCTGGTGGCCGGTCCGCAGGGCCGCGGTGTGGCGGATGCCGTACGGGAGGCGACGGGGTTCCGGCGCGACGAGGGCAGCGTTCTGCCCACTTCGAGTCGGTGCGATCGCCGCTGCTGTCGAAACGCG
The DNA here is from genome assembly GCF_040649055.1 of Micromonospora sp. NPDC049060. NCBI lineage: Bacteria > Bacillati > Actinomycetota > Actinomycetes > Micromonosporales > Micromonosporaceae > Micromonospora > Micromonospora sp. NPDC049060. Next base: position 13,946 of record NZ_JBEZEV010000027.1, on the reverse strand, counting down.
TGTCGTGGTGCGCTGGAGTCGCCGTGCCGGGGATACCGGCGGCGAGTAGCGCCCTCTTGCCGAGATCCATTCACGAGCGTAGGAAGAACACCACGCTCCACCACCATCGTCGGCCCCTGCCTCGGACCACGGTCCGGTGCCGAAGGAGATGCGCGTGACCACACCCAGACGGCTCCGTCTCGCCGTGTCCGTGCTGGTGACCGCAGGCGCCGTCCTGCTCGGCGCTGCCGCCGCCGCGGCGCCGCCCGCGGCTCCCGCACCGGCCGGGCACCAGGGCTGCGACCCGATCGACCCGACGGCCTGCCTGCTGCCGTTCCCGAACGACTACTTCACCGTGCCGGACCGCAGCAGCCCGACCGGCAAGCGGGTGCGGTTCCCGGCCTCCGCGATGCCCGCCAACGTCCAGGGCACCCCGATCGACCCGACGGAATGGAACCGGCAGGACGGGTTCAGTCCCGGCTCGCCGATCCTGGTGCGGGTGCCCGGCCTCGACGCGGCGGCGACCGGGATCGCGCCGGTCACTGACATCGGCCGCTCGTTGGCGCCCGACGCGCCGATCGTGCTGCTCGACGCCCGGACGGGCAGGCGCACGCCGTACTGGGCCGAGCTGGACGCGCACGCGGCCGGCCAGCCGGAGCGGCAGGTGCTGATCATCCGGCCGGCGGTGGCGCTGACCGAGGGCACCCGCTACGTCGTCGGCCTGCGCGGCATGCGCGACGGCACCGGGGCGCTGATCCCGGCGCCGAAGTCGTTCACGGCGTACGTGACCGGCGCCGGCCTCGGCCATCGGGACCGTCGCGTCCCGCAGATGAAGCGGATCCTCGCCGACCTGACCAGGGCCGGCGTCAAGCGGCACAGCCTCCACCTGGCCTGGGACTTCACCGTGGCCAGCCGGCACGGTCTGACCGGGCGGATGCTGGCGGTCCGCGACGGCGCGTTCGCCTCCCTCCGCCGGGCCGCACCGTCCTTCACCGTGACCCAGGTGACCGACTACCCGCCGGAGCAGGAGCCGCTGATCGCCCGGCAGGTGACCGGCACCATCGGCGTACCGTCGTATCTGACCGGCGACGGCGGGCCCGGCTCCCGGCTGCACTACGGGCCGGCCGGCGGCGGCGGAGCGCCACCGACGCCGGACGCCCTGCCCACACCGTCCGGCGAGACGGTGGCGGCCGACTTCGTCTGCAACATCCCGCGCAGCGCCTCCGCCGCGAAGCCGGCACACCTCTCGCTCTACGGCCACGGCCTGCTCGGCAAGCCGACCGAGATCAACGCCGGCAACGTCAAGACGATGTCGCACACGTACGACTTCACCTTCTGCGCGACCAGCTGGATCGGCATGGCCGCCGCCGACGTCCCCTACGTGGCCGGCGCCTTCACCGACCTCAGCGGCTTCCCCGCGGTGGCCGACCGGTTGCAGCAGAGCTACCTGAACTTCCTCTTCCTGGGCCGGGCGATGATCCACCCGGGCGGGTTCGCCGCCCACCCGGCGTTCCGGGACGCCACCGCACGGCCGTTGATCGACGTGGCCGGCGGGCTGCACTACGACGGCAACAGCCAGGGCGGCATCAACGGCGGCGCGCTCACCGCCATCGCCCAGGACTGGACCCGGTCGGTGCTCGGCGTGCCGGCGATGAACTACTCCACGCTGCTGCAACGCAGCGTGTCCTTCACCCCGTTCCAGACGATCATGGACGGCTACTACCCGGACAAGGTCGACCAGCAGTTGATCCTCGCGCTGCTGCAGATGTTGTGGGACCGGTCCGAGGCCAACGGGTACGCCCAGCACATGACCGACCGCCCGCTGCCGGGCACCCCGGCACACCAGGTGCTGATGCACGTCGCCTTCGGCGACCAGCAGGTTTCCCCCGCCGCGGCGGAGGTCCAGGCGCGCACCATCGGCGCCCGCCTGCACACCCCCGCGCTGGCCGACGGCTGGTCGCCGGACGTGCGCCCGTACTGGGGCATCGCGCCGATCCGCAGGTACCCGTACACCGGTTCGGCGATGGTGGTCTGGAACAGCGGCGCGGCGTACGCGCCACCGCCGACGAACCTCGCCCCGGCCGGGCCGGAGTACGGCGAGGACTCGCACGAGTTCCCGCGCGCCCAGGCCGCGGCCCAGAGACAGAAGGCGGTGTTCCTGCTCACCGGCAAGGTGATCGACGTCTGCGGGCGGAAGCCCTGCGCGTGAGCGCTGACCCGTCTGGGCGATCCCACGCCGTCCCGAGTCGCCCGGCCGCAAGCAGATACATGTCTCTGGATCAATGCTGACAGACCGCTGCCCGGCGGCGGGCCAGCGCCCTAGCGTCACCTCTGCCGGACCTGTGGCGGATGGCCACCGGGCCGGCTCCTGAGGAGGATCGGGTGCGAAGGCGTCACGGCATCATCTCGGCGGCCACCGCCATGTTCTGCGGGCTCGCTCTGCTCGGCACGCCGGCACAGGCGAGCGCGACCACGCCAAACGGGATCCCTGTCGAGGCGGAGGCGACGTTCCACGGCCGACCGATCCGGGACGCGGCCGCCGCACAGACCCTGGCCGAGGCGTACTGGACGCCGGAGCGGATGCGATCCGCGGCGCCGCTGGAACCGTTGGTGGGCGAGGAGGAGCTGACCGGGGAGGCCGCCGACCGGCCGGGCCGGGTCGGTGAACCCCGCTCGGGCGCGGAGCCGATCGGCCCGCGCGGCACGGGTACGGCGGTTCCCGGCCCATCGGTCTCGGCCCGGAACGCCTCCGCCGGGGCGGGAACCCAGTCCGTCAATCCCTCGCCCGGTGTCGGGCGGGTCTTCTTCACCGACGTCAACGGTGAGGACTACTTCTGCTCCGCCAGCGCGATCAACACGGCCAAGGCGAACCTGCTCTCCACCGCCGGGCACTGCCTGCACCCCGGCGACGGCTCCGACAACTGGTACACCAACTGGGTCTTCGCCCCGAACTACGCCGACGGCCCGTCCAGTTGGGGGCTGTGGAGTGCCCGGAGCATGACCTCCACCAAGGGCTGGGTCGACCACGACATCCTGTGGTGGGACTACGGTTTCGTCACCGTGTGGCCGCGCAACGGTAAGCGGCTGGTGGATGTCACCGGCGGGGAGGGCATCAGCTTCAACTACCCCCACAGCGTCGCCGCCACCCTGCTCGGCTATCCCGGCGTCGCACCCTTCGACGGCAAGTGGCAGCACTACTGCCAGAGCACGACGAAGGCCGCGGGAACCCAGCGGGTCAAGCTCATGGACTGCCCGCTCAACGAGGGCACCAGCGGCGGGCCCTTCCTGCGGGCGTGGAACAACTCGCAGGGCTTCGGGCACGTGAACTCGGTGGCCTCGTACAAGTTCTCCGGCAACATGTACGGCCCGTACTTCGACGAGGACGTCGCCGACCTCTTCGACCACGCGAAGGCCAAGAACTGACCGGCGTGGGCCGGGCCGGCCGCGCCAGCGCGCCGGTGTCGACCTGCCCATGGCAGCCGCAGGAGCGGCGCCGCGAGCGCCGTCGAAGCCCTGGGCGGGGCTCGCGGCGCCGATGACGGCCCGTGACATGATGGCGCCCATGGGGAAACAGCAGGACGTCGGCGGACCCGACCGTCACAGTGGGTCGGGTGCCGCCGACGCGACGGGTGGCGGCGTCGACGCGCGGCTCGCCGTCGCGCAGGACCCCACCACGCCACAGATGACCCTCATCGACCTGGCGTCCGACCCGTCGGCCGTGGTCCGTAAGGCCGTCGCGACCCGTACCGACGCGCCCGCGCAGGCACTGCGCCCGCTGACCCGGGACCGTGATCGCGACGTCCGGGAGGCCGTGGCGAGAAACCCCTCGACCTCGATCGGCAACCTCCTCGTACTCGTCAAGGACGCCGACCGGTGGGTCCGCTGGGCGGTCGCCGGTAACCCGGCCTGCAACGAGTCGGTCCGCCGGGTGATGGCGGAAGCTCCCGACAAGGAGCTCCGCGGCCTCCTGGCGGAGACGCGCGAACTGGAGCCCGAGCTGGCCGCGCGGCTGGTCGACGACGTGTCGCCCGAGGTGCGGGAACGGCTCGCCACCCACACCCACGACCCCGACGTGATCACCGCCCTGATGGCCGACCGCACCGCGCGCGTACGCAAGGGGCTCGCCCGCAACCCGCGGACCACCGCCGCCCAGCGCAGCGCACTCGCCCAGGACCCCGTGGTGGACGTCCGCGTCGCGCTCGTGCTCGCGGTCGAGCTGGACGACGCGGACCTGCGCCGCCTGGTCGACGACCGCTCGGTGCAGGTGCGGATGGCGTTGGCGACGTCGGAGGTGGTGCCGCCGCACATCCGGCAGGCGCTCGGCGGCGATCCCGACGAGATGGTCGCCGCCGCGGCGCGGGACTTCCGCCCGGGGGCGGGCAACGCCGCGGTGGTGCGGGCTCCGCGCATCGGCCACCGGGCCTCGGGAACCGGCCGTGGTCGGCCCGGCGGCGCCCGCCGCTGAGGCTGGCGGAACCGCCGTCAACCGCCCCGCGCGCCTCGCGGCCGTCGCCCGTACCCGATTCCAGGACGCCGTCGGGTCCGGGCCGCCACATGGCAGCACGAGGAACACCGGCGCGAACACCGGATCGTCGAGGGCGTCATTCGCAGCGGTCCTCGCCGCCCCGCCCGTACGGCTCGCAGCAGTCCGGCCGGTGCCGGAACACGATCAGGGTGTGACCGTGGCGCTCCTCGCGGTCACCGGTCCGCTCGTACAGGCAGGCACCCCACACCACTGTCTCGCCTCGGCCGTCGACCACCTGCCCGTCGCCAGGGCCGTGCCGCAGCAACACCCTCACACCGGCGACGCTACCGTTGCTCGCCGGTGCGCCGAAGGACTTCCGAAGCGAGACCGGGCGTTCCGGGTGGCTGCGTGGGCAAGGCAGCCCTGCGGATCCGCCCTCCCTGCCCTTACCCGCGACCACCGTAGGAGCATCGAAATGGCAAGATCAGTGCCTTCGGGCGGCTTCTCGTCGCGTGGCGGTATCCGGGTCGTCCCCAAGGTCGGGGGCGGTGTCCGCGCCGACTCCGGCTGGCCGATGGCGAGGCTACGGGCGGATCAGCACGCCATCACGCTGCTGCGGGAGATCTGGGCCGGAACCGTTGCCGATCAGTGTGCAAATGTAGGCACATGATCAACAGCTGACCGTTGCCGGCCAACGGTCCTCGTCTGATCCGCTTGCGCGGCGCGAGGTTGACGCTTCGTCGTCACCCGCCCCGCAAGCGGGGTCTTACGGTCGGCTCCACGTCCGTTTAGCGTCTCCGGGCCACTCCCGGCGACTACCAGCTTCGCGAGGTTCCGTGCCGCGTTCTCATCCCGGTCAAGGGACATGCCGCAGGACTGACACACGTACGTTCGAACATGCAGCGGCAGCTTGGCTTTCACCGCGCCGCAGCCCGAACAGGTCTTACTCGACGGATACCAGCGGTCAGCCGTCACCAGCCGGCCGCCGCTCCACTCGGTCTTGTACGCCAACTGCCGGCGGATCTCCCCGAACCCGGCATCGGAGATCGAACGGGCAAGCTTCCGGTTACGGACCATTCCGGCAACGTTCAGGTCTTCCACGACGACCGTGCCGTACTCGCTGGTGAGCCGGGTGGTCAGCTTGTGGATGCCGTCCCGTCGCAGGCTGGTGACCCGGTGGTGCGTCTTGCCGAGAGCCCGGTTGGCACGCTCCCACCGTTTCGATACCCGCTGGCCGGTACGGCGGTCCGGGCCAACCTTCCGGGATACGGACCGGGACAGCCGCCGCAGCTTCCGAGACGCACCAGCCAGATGCTTCGGGTTGACGACCATCTCGCCGGTGGACAACACCGCCAGGGTCTTCACGCCCAGGTCTACGCCGACCGTCGCGTTCGGCCGCTGTGGCGCCCGTACGGTCCGCTCAACTTCGCAGGTGAACGACACGTGCCAGCGGCCACCCTCGCGGCGCACAGTGGCGGACATGATCCGGGCGGTGCCGTTGTCGATCCGCCGGGCCAGCTTCCGCGCCGACTCGTGGAGCTTGATCCGGCCCAGCCGAGGCAGCACCACGTGCTTACGGTCTGGCTCCACCCGGATGACACCGGTGGTGAACCGCACGGACGGCGTAGCGCGACGCTTCGACTTGAATCGGGGGAAGCCCACCAGGCGGCCGGCACGCTTACCGGCACGGGAGTCGGCCCAGTTCTTCAACGCGCGCGCCAGACCGTCTAGACCCGTGTTGTACGCCTCTTTGGAGCACTCCACCCACCAAGGGGCGACATCACCTTTGGCAGCGTTCCACGCTCGGCGTAGCGCCGGGAGGTTCCATCCGATCGAAGGGGTCAGCAACTCATCGGGGACACCGTAGGTTCGCTCAGCCGTCCGCTGGTCCATGACGGCCTTGACCGTGGCTAGACCCCAGTTGTACGCGACCCGGGCCGCACCACAGTGGGCGAGGATGTCCCGCTGCTGCACCGGGGCGGGGTCGAGCGCGAACCGATACGCCTGCATCGTCTTCACGACTGGTCGCCCCCGGTGGCCGCGTCCACAGCACGCTTGGCCCGGTCAGCGGCGGCACGGCGTCCATACAAGCGTGCGCAAAGGCTGGTCAGGATCTCGGTCATGTCGCGTACCAGGTCGTCGTCAACTTCACCGGGGTCGACCACCAGCAGCCGCCGGCCTTGTGCAGTCAGCGCCGCTTCGACGTACTCGGCACCGAAGCGCGCGAACCGGTCCCGGTGCTCTACCACGATCGTCGTGACGCTCGGGTCGGCCAGCAGCGCAAGGAACTTCTTCCGCTTGCCGTTGAGCGCCGACCCGACCTCAGTGACCACGCGGCAGACGGGCAAGCCTTGCTTGGTGGACCAGTCGGTTACCCGGGCAACCTGCCGGTCCAGGTCGGCGCGCTGGTCAGCGGACGAGACGCGGGCGTACACCACGACGGTTTCCGCGCGACTGGCGGGAGTGTCGACGTCGACCATGATCGTGCCGGAGGGAAGCTTGCGGACCGGTACCGGCATGGTTCCTTCACGGACCCACCGGTAAGCGGTGTGCGGGTGCACACCGTTACGGCGCGCCCACTCGGCAAGCTTCATGCGCCAACGTTAGCCCACGTCCACCAACATTCGCACACAAAACTGGCTACAGCAAACAACCCCGCCCACGGTCATGGCGCCCGCGCCCCACGCCGCGGCGCGCAGCACGCCACGGCGGCTGATGCCGGGTACGCCTTCGTCGCCGCCCCCGCAGCAGCCGGATCCGTCATGCTGATTCATTCGATCGATCATAGTCAGTGTCATCCCGCGGGTTGACAGCGTGGCGGTCACCGACCCGACAGCCCGGCCCACGGGTGGCCGCTACGGTGGCGGGTGCCGGCCGTCACCGCAGCCCACCGGAGCCCTCGATGACCGATCCTCAGCTCAGACGACGCATCCGGGCAGCCGTCGGCGTGGCCGCCGCGCTTCTCCTGCTGCCGGTCGCGCCCGCTCCCGCCAGCGCCGCGGCGGCCACCGGCAGCGTGACGACGACGGTGCAGGACGCCGGCACCGGGGAGCCGGCCCGCGCCTGCGTGAGCCTCGTACCGCTGGACCGCGAACGACTCGCCCGGGTGTCCACCGGCGAGAGCCAGCTCGGCAGTGTCGGTGGCTGCACCGACGACCGGGGCGGGATCGAGGTGACCGGGGTGGAGCCGGGACGCTACCGGCTCTTCGCCCAGCCCTACGAGGCGGCACGGTACGGGCGCCAGTGGGTCGGCGGGCAGGGCGGCACCGGCGAGCGCCACCGGGCGTGGGTGGTCACTGTCGGCGCCGGTGCCACGACCGCCGCCCCACCGGTCCGGCTCGACCCGCCCGGCCGGATCTCGGGCGTGGTCACCGACGCGGCGAGCGGGCGTCCGGTTCCGGGTGTCCACGTCGCCGTGGTGCCGTTCGTGCCCCACCCGAAGTACAGCCCCGACACGCCGATCACCGACGACACCGGCCGCTACAGCATCACCGGGCTCGGGCCGTACGACTGGGCCCTGCGGTTCTCCGGCACGGGGATCGCGACCCAGTGGTCCGGTGGTGTCGGCGCCGCCCTGCTGGCCCGGACGGTCCGGGTGCGCCCCGGCGGCACCGCGACGCTTCACCAGGCCCTGCGGTCTCCGACCACCGTGGGCGGCGCGGTCCGCACCGACGAGTTGGCGGCCTACAGCACGGTCGTCGCCTTCGACGCCCTCACCGGGGACGTCGTCGGCGCGGTGGACGTCGGCACGTCGTACGGACTGCCGATGCTCCCCGGGCAACTGGTCAAGCTGCGGTGCGACTGCTCCTACGGGCCCGGCCGCTGGTATCCGGCCGGCGACAGGTTCGCCGACGGTAACCTCGTGTGGGTGGGTCGGGCGCCGGTCGTCGCCGACTTCGACCTGACCGCCGGCACCGGCGGTTGACGCTCGGCACCGCCCGCCGGTCGACGGATCGAGGCCGTGCCCGCGTTTGGCGGAGGCGCCACCGGCACCCTGCCGTCAGGTGTTTGCTGTCCACATGAGCTTCCCGTCCCACTGGCAGCGCCACCGTCGCTCCTCCCGACGCCTGGTGGCGCGACTGGACGCGGAGCACTACATGCTGCTGATGCTGATCGGGTTCGGCGGCGCGGTCCTCGGCACCCGCGCATTCCTGGCGCTGACCGGCTATCCGCAGGTCGGCGGCGGCACGTTGCACATCTCGCACGCCCTGTGGGGTGGCCTGTCGTTGTTCGTCGCCGCGCTCGTCCCGCTGCTTGTCGTCAACCGGGCCGCGCTGCTCGGGGCGGCGCTGCTGGCCGGGATCGGCACCGGCCTCTTCATCGACGAGGTCGGCAAGTTCATCACCGCCGACAACGACTACTTCTTCCCGGCCGCCGCGCCCATCGCCTACGCGGCCTTCCTCATCGGCGTGTGGCTGTACGTGCGCGCCCGCGGCACGCGGGTCGAGGGCACGCGGGCGCAACTGCACGCCGCGCTGGAACTGCTCGGCGAGGCCGTCGACGGGAGGCTCAGCGAACGGGACCGGGCGCAGTTGCGGAGACGACTCGGCGCCGCCGCCGCGAGTCCGGACGACGACCGGTTGCAGCCGCTGGCCGCGGCGCTGCTGGAGCTGACGGGGCCCGGTGTGCTGCCGCCGTACGAGCACCGGTCCGGACGGATCGCCCGGTTCGCGGTCGCCGTGCGGGCGTGGCTGGCGCGGTCGTTGACCCGGGGACGGCTGCGCGTCGGGCTGGTCCTGGCGCTGGGGCTGCTCGGCTTCGCCACCCTCAGCGACCTCACCACGATCGTCGCCGTCGCTGTCGACCTGCGTGACGGAACCAGCGAGGGGGTGCTCGCCACCGCCAACGAGTTCGCCCGCGTCGACATCCAGGACCGCCGTGGGGTGCTGCTCCTGCTCGTCCGGGCGCTGCTGGACGCCGGCGTGGGCACCGCGCTCATCGTGGCGGCCGGGCTGCTGCTGCGCGGGATGGCGCGCCGCGCCGTCGAGCTCGCCCAGGCCGGCCTGGTCACCTCACTGAGCGTGGTGAACCTGCTGGTGTTCTACCTCGACCAGTTCGCGGCCGCCGTCAGCGCGCTCGGTCAGTTGGCGGTCCTGCTCGCGGTGCAGCGCTACCAGCGGCTGTTCGACCAGCCGGCCGACGCCGGGCGCACCGGCGGCGCTGACGGTGACTGAACGCCTCGGGTCGTCGGGCCAGCCCACGACCCGTGCGCGAACCGCGAACGCGCGCCGGACGCGATGTCGCCCCAGGCCCCTGCCGACGGCGGGCGTCCTCAGCGGACCGCGTCGCCCATGCGGATGACGGCCTCGGTGAGGATCGCCGGCGAGGTGGCGAAGTTGAGCCGCACGAAGCCCGTCCCGCCGGTGCCGAAGACGTGCCCGGAGCTGAGGGCGACCCGCGCGTCGTCGAGGAACATCTTCGCCGGCCCGGCGACGTCGCTGACCACGCCGGTGTCGTCGGCCGGCTGCTCCGTGTCGACGCCCAGCCCCGTGCAGTCCAGCCAGGCGAGGTAGGTGCCCTCGGGGCGGTGGTACGGGACGGACGGGAGGTGCTTCGCCAGCAGCGTCGCGAGCAGCGCGCGGTTGCCGTCGAGACCGTCGAGGAGGAGGTCGAGCCACGGCCCGCCCTCGCGGAACGCGACGGTGTGCGCGACGACACCGAGGTGGCTGGGCCCGTGGCTGACCTCTTCCGGCATGCGGCGGAGGTCGGCCACGGCCTGCGGTCCGGCGACAGCGAGCGCCGCCTTGAGACCCGCCAGGTTCCACGCCTTCGAGGCGGAGACCAGGGCAAACGCGTTCTCGGCGCCGGCCACCGTGAGGTACGGGGTGAACTGCGCCCCCGGCAGCACCAGGGGAGCGTGGATCTCGTCGGAGACCACCCGCACGCCGTGCCGGTCGGCCAGCGCCGCGACGGTCTCGAGCTCCTCGCGCCGGTGGACGACCCCGGTCGGGTTGTGCGGATTGCACAGCAGGAACGCCGGCCGGCGGCCGTGGGCCCGCGCGCGGCGGAAGGCCTCGTCGAGGGCGGCGGGGTCCATGCGCCGGTCGGGCCCGAGCGGGGCCTCGACGACCCGCCGGTCGGCGTGGGTGACGAAGGCGTAGAAGGGCGGGTAGACGGGGGAGCAGACCACGACCGCGTCACCGGGATCGGTGACGAGCCGGAGCAGCTCGACGGCGCCCATCATCACGTCGGGCACGACCGAGGTGTGCGCGACGCGGAAGTCCCGCCAGCCCCAACGCCGTGCGGCGAAGTCGCCGATCGCCTCCGCGTACGCCGTCCCGTACGAGTAGCCGGTGTCGCCGAGGTCGACCGCGCGGCGGAGCGCGTCGGCCACGGGGGGAGCGAGGGGCACGTCCATCTCCGCGACCCAGAGCGGGAGCACGTCGGGCGGGAACATGCGCCACTTCACGCTGGTGCGCTGCCGGAGTGCGTCGAGCGTGAGCAGGGTGAGCGGATTCCGGGCCGCCGAGCCGTCGGCGGAGGGGCCAGGGCTTGCCATACCGCCCACCATAGGGCCAGGTGCCGCCTCGGTCCCGCCCGGCGCCCACGTCCGGCCCCGGCGCCCCTACCAGCGGTTGCGTGCCTCCTCGGCCCAGCCGACCAGCCCGTCCAGGTCGACGCGCTCGCCGTCGTCGGCCGCCGCCCAGCCGGTGAAGTGCCCGAAGCACTGGTGCGTCTCGTTGGCGAGCACACCGAGGTTAGTCCTGGCGATCTTCTCGTGGAAGGGGTGGAACTCCACGGCCACCCGCGCACCGCTGATCCGCCACGGCCGCGACCAGTCGGCGCGGTCGTACTCCCAGCGCAGCTCGTCGCCGATCTTGTGCAGCCGGCCGTCGAGGAAGAGGCCGTTCTCGGTCGAGCCGGTGCCGTCGGTCCAGCGACCGCCGAGCTGGATCGCCCGACCCGGGCCGCTGCCGGCGGCCCAGTTCCAGCGGATCGCGTACGGCCATTTGCCGCGACCGTGGTCGAGCACGGCGAAGGAGTCGGCCTCGGCGATCGGATGGGCCACCCCGTCGACCCGCAGGGTGCCGCGCACCGGGCGGCCGAGGTCCTTGACGGTGTACTGGAACCGGCGGGTGCTCCAGGGCACCACCACGCCGAGCGACTCGTGACCCGCCGGCAGCGGCACCACGAGGTCGACCTCCAGACCGGGGGCGGTGGCGCGGATGGTGGTGCCCGACGGCGCCTGGTCGATGTCGATCGAGAGCCCGCCGCCGCGCGCCCGAACGGCGCCCGCCCCGCTGACTGGCGGGAAGAGGGCGCCCCGGGCGAAGGGGACCACCGCGTTCCTGTCGATCTCGGCCTTGGTCGCGCGGTCGAGCAGGTAGAGGCTGTGCACTCCCGCGTAGTCCAGCGACGAGGCGACCAGGCCGACGATGTGGGTCGGCGTGACGACCCCCCAGTACTCCCAGCGCTTGTTGCGGCCCCAGCCGCGCAGGTTCGCCCGGTGCAGCGGGCGGCGGCTCCAGCCCACGGCGGCGGGATTGAGCCGCCCACCCGCGAGGCACAGGTCGACCGGCTCGGTGATCTCGTTCTCGTGGGTCACGACGGCGAGGGTAACCGGCCCGCCGCCTCTGTTGCCGGGATCGGCACGGCGAGGTCAGGTCGCCGAGGAAGGCCCTGGTGTACGGGCCGGGTCAGTCGCCCCAGGCGTTGGAGTCCAGGAGCATGTCCCAGGTCAGGTAGGGCAGTTCGGGGTGACGCTGGTGCAGGATCTCGCCGGGGAGGGTGGCGGCCGGGGCCTTGCGGGGATTGGCGAGTGCCTGCGCCACGATCGCGTCGGTGACGGCCCGGGCGCCGCCGAGGCGGGGATGACGTCGGTGGACGCGGTCGGCGTACTCGGGTGGCACCGGGCTGTTGATGCCCATGAGGTCGATGCTGATTCCCGTCTGGGCGATGCCGATCTCCGGCGGCCGGCGACGCTGGAAGACGGGTGAGTCGCGGAAGCTGCGCGTGGTGTGCATGGCGATCGCGTCCCACACGGTGTCGACCCGGCGGTCGGTGACGCCCCGCTCCTCGAGGAACCGGGCGGCGAAGTCGGCGCCGTCCATCTCGAACCGCTGGTCGGAGTTGGCGCGTGCGGTCAGGCCCATGTCGTGCAGGGCGCAGATCAGGAACACGACCTCCTCGTCGTAGTCGCGTCCGGGCCGCCGACCGGCCTGCGCGGCGGCCTCGCGGGCGAACAGGAAACTACGCAGGCTGTGGTTGCGCAGGTAGGCCTCCTGCGCCTCGCCGATCAGTCGGGCAGCCTCCCGGGCCAGCCGGGTCGACGGGAAGGACAGGTCGGCGTCCGGCGCGGCGTGGGAGGCGGCCGGGGCGGCGGGCACCAGCCCGGTGAGCATGCTGGCGCCGGCGGCCAGGCCGGTGCCGAGGGCGGTTCGCCGCGAGAAGGAAGGCGTCACGGGTATCTCATCTTTCGGGTGTCGGGTGCGTGGACCTGAAGCGTTGGCGGTACTCGGCCGGGGTGATGCCGATGCCGCGCAGGAACGCGCGGCGCATGCTGTCGTCCGAGCCGAAGCCGCAGGCGCGGGCGATGCGAGCCACCCCGTCGTGGGTGGCTTCGAGCAGGGTCTTCGCGGCCTCGACCCGGACCTGCTCGACGTACCGGATGGGGGTCGTCCGGGTCTGCTGCACCGGCAGGTGACAGGTGTAGTCACGCGGCCTGACTGGCCGGTGCGTGCATGATGGTCTCGAATTCAACAGGGGTCAACCGGGACAGCGATCGCTGGCGTCGGCGGCGGTGGTAGGTCCGTTCGATCCAGGTCACGATCGCGATCCGGAGTTGCTGGCGGGTGGTCCATGATCGCCGGTTCAGGACGTTGTTCTGCAGGAGTCCGAAGAAGGATTCCATGGCGGCGTTGTCGCCGGCGGCGCCGACTCGGCCCATCGATCCGGTCATGTGGTGGCGGTTGATGGCTCGGACGAACTTCCTGGACCTGAATTGGGATCCGCGGTCGGTGTGCAGGATGCAGCCGGCCAGGCCGGCGCGTCTGGCGGCGGCGTTGTCCAGTGCGGCGACGGCCAGGCGGGACTTCATCCGCGAGTCGATGGAGTAGCCGACGATGCGGTGGGACCAGACGTCCTTGATCGCGCACAGGTAGAGCTTGCCCTCGGCGGTGTGGTGCTCGGTGATGTCGGCCAGCCACAGCCGGTTCGGGCCGTCGGCGGTGAAGTTCCGGCGCACGAGATCGTCGTGCACGGGTGGGCCTGGCTTGCCGGCCTTGCCGCGACGCTTGCGCTTGCCGAATGCGCTCCACCAGCCGTTGCCGGAGCAGATCCGCCACGCGGTGCGGTCGGCCATCGGCTGCCCGGCGTCGCGGGCCTCGTCGACGAGGAACCGGTAGCCGAACTCCGGATCATCACGGTGGGCGTCGAACAACGCGTTGGCCCGATACGCCGCCACCTCCTCGGCGCTGGTGACGGGTCGGGCCAGCCACCGGTAGTAGGGCTGACGAGCGATCTTCAACACCCGGCACGTCACCGCCACGGGGATCCCGTCGGC